>JAHCKJ010000147.1 GCA_026125835.1 Sphingopyxis sp. | reverse complement strand
ATTGCGGTTTTCAGGCCAAGCTGCGCCGCGCGGATCGCGGCGACATAGCCGCCGGGGCCGGAACCGAGGACGATGAGGTCGTAATTGGGGTCAGCCAAGATTTGCTCCATTATCAATCCCCTCTCCCTTCAAGGGAGAGGAAGGGGCCCATTGCGCTGCATTGGGAGGGTGAGGGTCCAAGAGCGCGGCAAGGATCGCCGCCAGCACGCCGGACAAATTATCTGTCACGTCGTTGTTCCAAACCCGCAAAACGCAATAGCCCTTGCTAGTCAGAAAGGCGTCACGTGTCCTGTCGGTCTCTGACTCTGCGTGCTGCGATCCATCGACTTCGACGATCAGGCGTCGTTCCTGACAAACAAAATCTGCAATAAATGGCCCGATCGGTTGCTGCTTGCAAAACTTGAAGCCGCCCAAGCGACGATCGCGTAGGGCGCTCCATAGCTTCTTCTCGGGCTGGGTGAGCGCGCGGCGCAGCGCCTTGGCGCGTTCCAGCGTCTGCTGCGAATACCCTGCAGTCACACCCTCACCCTCCCACGCGCTGACGCGCGCGGGCCCCTCCCTCTCCCTTGAAAGGAGAGGGGTTGGTCAAGCCACCAGCCCCAGCGGGCTTTCCACCAGGTCCTTGAACGTCTTCATCAGCAGCGCGCCGTCCGCCCCGTCAATCGCACGGTGGTCGAAGCTGCCGGTCGCCGACATGACCGTCGCGATCGCGAGCGCGTCGTCGACGACATAGGGCCGCTTCTCGCCCGCGCCGATCGCCATGATCATCGCCTGCGGCGGGTTGATCACCGCGGTGAATTGCTTGATCCCCATCATGCCCATGTTGGAGATGCTGGCAGTGCCGCCCTGATATTCATCGGGCTTCAGCTTGCCTTCCTTGGCGCGGGCCGCGAGCTCGGCCATTTCGGTCGAGATTTTCGACATCGACTTGCCGCCCGCGTCGGTGATGATCGGGGTGATCAGCCCGCCCGGAATGCTGACCGCGACCGAAATGTCCGCGCGGCTGTATTTGCGCATCACGTCGCCGCCGAAGCTGACGTTGCACGACGGCACGCGTTCGAGCGCGACCGCGAGCGCCTTGATCAACATGTCGTTGACGCTGAGCTTGACGCCGCGGCTTTCGAGGCTGGCGTTGAGCTCGCCGCGCAGCTTGAGCAGCGCGTCGAGGCGGATGTCGACGGTCAGGAAGATGTGCGGCGATTGCTGCATCGACTCGGTCAGGCGGCGCGCGATCGTCTTGCGCATCCCCGACAGCTTTTCGTCCTCGTGCGGGATGCCGAAATCGGGGATCGGACCGGCCGGCGCGACAGCCGAAGCCGGTGCAGGCGCAGCCGGCACCGATGCGGCCGCGGGTGCAGCCGCGCCTTTCGGCGCGCTTTCGAGGTCGGCCTTGACGATGCGGCCGCCGGGGCCGGTGCCGGTCAGGGTTTTAAGGTCGATGCCCTGCTCGGCGGCAAGACGCTTGGCGAGCGGGCTGGCTTTGATCCTGTCTCCCTTCTCCGTTTGTCCTGAGCTTGTCGAAGGACCGTCCTTCTTCTCTGCCGCCGGAGAAGAGGAGGATGGCGCTTCGACAGGCTCAGCGCGAACGGGTTCGGGGGTGGTGGGCGCAGGCGCAGCAGCAGGCGCCGCCTTCGCACTCGCATCCTCGCCCTCACCCGTTATCACCGCAATCACCGTGCCGACCTTCACCCCGTCGGTGCCCTCGGCGACCAGAATCTGGCTGACCACGCCCTCGTCGACCGCTTCGAACTCCATCGTTGCCTTGTCGGTCTCGATCTCGGCGAGCAGGTCGCCCGACTTGACCTCGTCGCCCTCCTTCACCAGCCATTTGGCGAGCGTGCCCTCCTCCATCGTCGGCGAGAGGGCGGGCATCTTGAGTTCGATTGGCATGTCTGGACGTATCCCTGTCAGTCTTGCAGGCCGCGCCTGCCGCTACGAATTCTTCCTCGCCATAAGCCGGGCGCCGGTCAAGGTCCAGCGGGGCAAACTTGCCTTTCATACGAATGTGACGCAGTCTCCACTCGTATAAAGCACAGGGGGTCGGGGCGATGCGGACATATCTGGTGGTGATCGACGACAGTCCGGAATCGTCGCTGGCGCTGCGCTTTGCCGCACGCCGCGCCGGACGCACGGGCGGCGGGCTGATCGTGCTCGCGATCATCGCACCGCAGGATTTCGTGGCGTTTGGCGGCGTTCAGGCGACGATCGAGGCCGAAGCGCGCGAACATGCCGAGGAACTGGTGGCGACCGCGGCCGACGCAGTGGTGCAGGAAAGCGGCATCACTCCGCAAACGCTGATCCGTTCGGGAAAACCCGCCGAAGTGGTGCGCGAGGTGATCGGCACCAACGACGAAATTGCGGCGCTGGTGCTGGCGACCGCAGCGAACGGTGCACCGGGGCCGCTGGTGGCGCATTTCACCGGGCATGACGCGGGGACGCTGCCCTGTCCGGTGATGATCGTGCCGGGCGCGATCGACCTCGCCCGGCTCGATGCTTTGAGTTAGGCCGCCACGGTGCGCGGCAAAGCCGCCGCGCCCCTCGCTTCATAGATCGCAAAGACCAGCACGCCGATCGCCTGGACGATAACGACCGCGATACCCAACCCGGTCATCCCGTCGGCAAAGATCGCCAGCACGGCAAAGCTGGCGATCACCCAGCCGAGATTGCCGACCGCAATCAGGTTGGCCAGCCCCTTGCTCGGTTCCTTCTGATACGCGACGAACAGCATCAGCAACGCCGATGGCAGTCCGATCCAGCCCGCGACGGTCACCACTTCGGAGGGGAGGCCAAGCAGGGTGGCGACCGTCGCAGTTGCAAAGACGCACAAGACGAACAATCCGGTGCAGGTGATGGCATCGATAATCAGTGTGTTCTTGAGGTTGAAGAGCGACATTGGGGTTCTCCTGTTTGGATGACCCGCCCCATCTGCCGCCCGAAATGCCGCCAGTCGATTACGCGCAAGGTAATGGAAAAGCAGAAAGCGGGGGTATAGCTCCGACGGCAAAGGAGACGATGATGCAACCCGCACCCCTGGGCGCCCAATTGCGCGAATGGCGCAGCCGCCGCCGGATGAGCCAGATGGACCTGGCGCTCGATACCGACATATCGACCCGCCATCTGAGTTTTATCGAAACGGGGCGGTCGAAACCCAGCGCGCAGATGTTGCAACGGATAGCCGACTGCCTGGAGGTCCCGCATCGCGCACGCAACGCCTTGTTGCTCGCTGCCGGTTATGCCCCCGATTATCAGGAACGCCCGCTCGACAGCCCCGAAATGGCGGGCGTGCGCGCGATTGTCGATCATGTGCTGAAAGGGCACGAACCCTATCCCGCGCTCGCGGTCGATCGCCACTGGAACATGATCACGCGAACGAGGCGATCGCGATCCTAATCGCGCGGGTGTCACCTGCCCTGCTGGCGCCGCCGGTCAACGTCCTGCGCATCGCATTGCATCCCGAGGGGCTGGCACCGCAAATCGTCAACCATGGCGAATGGCGGGCGCATATATTGGAGCGGATGGACGTCCAGATCGCGGCGAGCGCCGATACCGGATTGATCGCGCTACGCGACGAACTGGCGGGCTATGCGGTGCGAAGCGACGACCACAGCGCCGAACATCGCGACAGCCACGCCAGCAGCATCGCGGTCCCGCTGATCCTCGATACCGATGCCGGGCGCATATCGTTCGTATCGACCGTGACGATTTTCGGAACGCCGGTCGACATCACGCTATCGGAACTGGCGATCGAGGCGTTTTTTCCGGCGGATGCAGAGAGTGCGGCGTTGTTGGCGAGGTTGGCGCAACTCTCCTGAATTCGTCATTGCTTCGCTCGCAATGACGAGGATTGGCTTATCGCCGCCGCCCCTTATGCTTGATATTCGCCGGCCGCCCGCGTTTGCCGACCATATGCTTGCCTGCCTTCTTGATCCCGTCGCGGCGCGGCGCGCGGTTTCCGAAACCGCCTTCGGGCGCGTCGGGCAGTTCAAAACGCAGCGCGCCGCTGACCGGATTGGCTTCCATCAACCGCAGGTCGATCCGCTGGCCCACCGTATAGCTGACCCGGCCATGCTCGCTGTCGAGCGTGCGCGCCGCCTCGTCGTAAAAGAACCGCTCGCTGCCCAGCGTCGACACCGGCACCAGCCCGTCGCCCCCCAGCCCGTCGACGGTGGCGAAAAAGCCGAACGGCTGCACCCCGGTGATCCGCGCCTGGACGATTTCGCCCGTCTTGGTCGCCAGATAGGCCGCGACATAACGGTCGACCGTTTCGCGCTCGGCCTCCATCGCGCGGCGTTCGAGCGCGCTGATCGCCTCGCCGATACGCGACAGCCCTTTTGCGTCGGCTTCGCCGAGCCCGGTGCGCGCGGGCAGGTTCATCGGCTTGCCCGGTACTTCCAGCTTGTAACTGTCGACCAGCGCGCGGTGGACGATCAGGTCGGCGTAACGCCGGATCGGCGAAGTGAAATGCGCATAGCTGCCAAGCGCGAGGCCGAAATGGCCGGCGTTGGCGGGGCCATAATAGGCCTGCGTCTGGCTGCGCAGGATCGCCTGCATGATCTCGGGCAGACGGTCGTCTTCGGAAAAGCCGTCGATCAGCCGGTTGAACACCGCGGGGGTGATCACCTGCCCCAGCGCGAAGCTTTGCTCGAAGGTTTCGAGATAGTCCTTCAGGCTCACCAGCTTCTCGCGGCTCGGCGGCTCGTGGATGCGGTACATCACCGGCGACTTCTTTGCCTCGAGCGCCTTCGCCGCCGCGACATTCGCCGCGATCATGTAATCCTCGATCAGCCGCATCGAATCGAGCCGGTCGCGGACGCGGATTTCGGCGATGCCACCCTGTTCGTCGAGGATTACCTGCCGTTCGGGCAGATCGAGGTCGAGCGGCGCGCGGGCGGCGCGCGCCTTGGCGAGCAAAGCCCAGCAGGCCCACAGGTTCCGCAGCGTCGGGAGCACATCGACGTCCCAATCGTCGCGCGGCGCACCGGCGTCATACGCCGCCTGCGCATGTTCATAGGCGATATTCGCGCGCAGCCGAACCAGCGCGCGCGTGAAACGCCATGACGTCACCTTGCCATGCCGGTCGATGACCAGATGGCACGCCATCGCAGCACGGTCCTCGTCCGCTTTCAGCGAACAGACCCCTGCGGACAGCGTTTCGGGCAGCATCGGGACGACGCGGTCGGGAAAATAGACGCTGTTGCCGCGCCGCCGCGCCTCGCGGTCGAGCGCGCCGTCGGGGCGGACATAATAGCTGACATCGGCGATCGCGACGATCGCGCGGAAGCCGCCCTTGTTCGCCGGGTCGTCGTCGTGCGCCGCCCACACCGCATCGTCATGGTCGCGCGCGTCGATCGGATCGATCGCGACGATGGGGATGTCGCGCAAATCCTCGCGCCCGTCGGGCGCCAGCGGCAGTTTCGCGGCGCGCTCGGCCTCCTCGATCACCTCGTCGCCAAAGACATGCGGAATGTCGTGGCGGGCGATCGCGATCATGCTCAGCGCCTTTGGCGCAAAGGGATCGCCGATGCGATCGATCACCCTGGCCCTGGTCGCGGGGCCGCGTCCGCCCAGTTCGGCGCGCACCAGGTCGCCGATGCCGGCGTCGCCCTTGTCGGCCACCGCAAAATCGAACCGCGCGCGCTTGTCCGCCGAGCGCAGCCACACCATCGGCTTGCCTCCCGGTCCCATTGCCTCGACCAGCACCCCGATCACCGTTTCGGCACTCGCCGCCAGCCGCTTCATCGGATGCGCGACATGGCCGCTGCC
>JAHCKJ010000146.1 GCA_026125835.1 Sphingopyxis sp. | reverse complement strand
AGCGCGTCAAAGGCGTGATCTCGGTCGAATCGGGCTATCATGGCGGCAGCGCCGCGACCGCGAAATATGAACTGACCCACGACGGCAAGTCGGGCCATGCCGAGGCAGTGCGGATCGTCTATGACCCGACGCAGGTCAGCTATGGCACCCTGCTGCGCGTGCTGTTCTCGGTGATTGCCGACCCGACGCTGAAGAACCGGCAGGGGCCGGATGTCGGGTCGCAATATCGCGCCGCGATCATCCCGCTCGACGCGACGCAGCGCCAGGTCGCGACCGCCTATCTGGCCCAGATCGGCCAGGGGCGTTATTTCGACAAGCCGGTCGTCGTGCCGGTCGAAAGCTACAGGCAATTTTATCGGGCCGAGGCGAACCATCAGGATTTTATGCGCCGCAACCCGTCGAACGGCTACATCGTCCGCTGGGATGCGCCGAAGCTGGCGGCGCTGAAGCGGCTGTTCCCCGACATGGTCCGTCCGACCTCCGCGCCGTGACGCCGCTGCCGGTTCCGCCACTCGTCGCGCCAGGGGAATCACTCGTCGCAAATCACTGGCTCGTCTGACCCGCCTGCGGGAGCAGGTGGTGGAAGATTCTGTGTAAGTTGCTGGTCGCGGGGTGTGCATGAAATTCGGGTTTTCCGGTCAGCCGGTTCTGGCGATCGTGGCCAGCGCAGCGGTGCTGGCGGGGTGCGTGAGCAGCGTGGCGGTCGCCCCGCCTGCGCGCTCGCCCGCCCCGTCGGCAACGGCGCCGCGCCCGGCGGGATCGGTCACCGTGCCCGTCGGCCAGCCGACCCGGCCCCCCGCTTCGCGTCCGAACGACCCCATCGACCCCGGATTCCGGCGCGCCCCGGCGGGGCTGGCCGACCGCATCCATTTCCTGTGGCGCGGTTTTCCGGGCAAAACGGGCATCGCGGTCCAGCGTATCGACGGCGAATGGGCGGTGTCGCAGCGCGGCGGGGAGCTGTTTCCGCAGCAGAGCGTATCGAAACTGTGGGTGGCGATGGCGGCGCTCGATGCCGTCGACCAAGGCCGCCTGCGGCTTGACCAGCAGGTGCGTATCGGCCCCGAAGACCTGACCCTGTTCTACCAGCCGCTGGCGGCGCGGGTTCGCAGCGAGGGGTCGGTGACCATGTCGGTCCGCGCGCTGATCGAAACGGCGATCACCCAAAGCGACAATACCGCGAACGACAGCCTGCTGCGGACAATCGGCGGTCCGACGGCGGTGCAGTCGTTTCTGGCGCGAAAAAATCTGGGTGCGATCCGTTTCGGTCCCGGCGAACGTCTGTTGCAAAGCGGGATTGCGGGGCTGAGCTGGCAGCAAAGCTATTCGATCGGCCGCAATTTCGAAACCGCGCGCGCCGCGTTGCCCGCCGCGACGCGGCAGGCGGCGATGGACCGCTATCTGGCCGACCCCATCGACGGCGCCAGCCCCGACGCGATCGCCAGCGCGCTGACCCGGCTGGCGCGCGGCGCGCTGCTGTCGCCCGAATCGACCGAATATCTGCTCGGTGTGATGAGCCGGACCCGAAGCGGCCCCAACCGCTTGAAGGCGGGGCTGCCCGCCGACTGGAAATTTCTCCATAAAACGGGGACCGGACAAAATCTGAACGGCATGACGGCGGGGTATAACAATATCGGGATTGCGACCGCGCCCGACGGCACACGCTATGCGATCGTTGTATTGATGGGGACGACCACCTCCCCGATCCCGTCGCGCATGGCATTGATGCAGGCGGTGTCGAGCGCGGTGGCCGAATTTCACGGAAGATAACCGCCGATGCGCATTGCCGTCTTGTCGCTGTTGATCGTGTCGCTCGCCGCCTGTGCGACCCCCGAAACCCGGCTGCGCACCGGACTGGTCAACGCCGGCCTTTCGAAACCAATCGCCGCCTGTATGGCCGAACGCATGGTTGACCGGCTGTCGCTGCTGCAATTGCGTCGGTTGGGCTCGCTGGCGAGTTTGAAGGACAAAAATGCCAGCGATCTGTCGCTGAACGAGTTCCTGCACAAGGTTCGCGCGCTGAAAGACCCCGAGATATTGACCGTGACCACCAGCTCGGCGGCGCTTTGCGCTTTTCGCTAGGCAAATAACTGGGGTGCAGCGGGACTAGCCTTGCCCGCCGACTTGTGCTTAGGCGGCGCCAATTCTCCCCGCCCCAAGACTCGAAAGGCCCGGCAGACCTCATGAACATCCACGAATATCAGGCGAAAGAACTGCTCGCGAAATTCGGCGTCGCGGTGCCCAAGGGCATTGCCGCAATGAGCGTCGAAGAAGCCGTCGCCGCGGCCAAGCAGCTGCCCGGGCCGCTCTATGTCGTGAAATCGCAGATTCACGCGGGCGGCCGCGGCAAGGGCAAGTTCAAGGAACTCGGCCCCGATGCCAAGGGCGGCGTCCGTCTGGCCAAGTCGATCGAGGAGGTCGAAGCGCATGCCAAGGACATGCTCGGCAACACGCTGGTGACGATCCAGACCGGCGAGGCCGGCAAGCAGGTCAACCGCCTGTACATTACCGACGGCGCCGACATTAAGCAGGAGTTCTACCTCGCGTTGCTCGTCGACCGCGCGACCAGCCGCATCGCGGTCGTGGCCTCGACCGAGGGCGGGATGGACATCGAAACCGTCGCACACGACACCCCCGAAAAGATCCACACGATCACGATCGACCCCGCGACCGGCCTGATGCCGCACCACGGCCGCAGCGTCGCCGCGGCGCTCGGCCTGTCGGGCGATCTCTCGAGGCAGGCGGCCAAGATTCTGGCCGGGCTCTACGCCGCTTTCCTCGGCACCGATGCCGAACAGATCGAAATCAACCCGCTCGCGGTTTGCGAAGGCAAGGACGGCGACGAACTGCTGGTGCTCGACGCCAAGGTCGGCTTCGACGGCAATGCGATGTTCCGCCACAAGGACATCGCCGAGCTGCGCGACCTGACCGAAGAAGACCCGGCCGAGGTCGAGGCGTCGGAATATGACCTCGCCTATATCAAGCTCGACGGCAATATCGGCTGCATGGTCAATGGTGCGGGGCTCGCGATGGCGACGATGGATATCATCAAGCTGAACGGCGAATTTCCCGCGAACTTCCTCGACGTCGGCGGCGGCGCGAGCAAGGAAAAGGTCACCGCGGCGTTCAAGATCATCCTGAAGGACCCCGCGGTGAAGGGCATCCTCGTCAACATTTTTGGCGGCATCATGAAGTGCGACATCATCGCCGACGGCATCGTCGCCGCGGCGAAAGAAGTGAATCTGTCGGTGCCGCTGGTCGTCCGCCTCGAAGGCACGAATGTGCAGCAGGGCAAGGACATCCTGGCGGGTTCGGGGCTGCCGATCGTTGCGGCCAACGATCTGGGTGACGCGGCCAAGAAGATTGTCGCCGAGGTTCGCGCGGTCGCGTGATAGCTTTCTCCCCTCTCCCCCTGAGGGAGAGGGTTGCGAAGACTTGCCAGCTTGCTGGTTAGTCGAAGCTGGGAGAGGGGTTGCGAGCCTTCGGCTCGCGCGACGCCAAGGCGCCGCTCACCCTCATCCAAGTCCGCCTAATCGCCCGCGGCGATAAGGCTTCCTATCCTTCTCCCCTCAAGGGAGAAGGGAGTCAGGTTGACGTTTACGTAAGCGCGAATTATGGCGCAGTGCACAATTTGTTGAGAGGAGCTTTAGGCCCATGAAAATCCTCGTCCCCGTCAAGCGGGTGCTCGATTATAATGTGAAGCCGCGGGTCAAATCCGACGGCACCGGCGTCGATCTGGCGAACGTCAAAATGTCGATGAACCCGTTCGACGAGATCGGGATCGAAGAAGCGATCCGCCTGAAAGAAAAGGGCGTCGCGACCGAGGTCGTGGCGATCAGTGTCGGCCCGGCGAAGGCGCAGGAAACGCTGCGCACCGCGCTGGCGATGGGCGCCGACCGCGCGATCCTGGTCCAGACCGACGATGACGTCGAGCCGCTGGCGCTGGCGAAAATCTTCAAGGCGATTGCCGACGCCGAAGCGCCGGGTCTCGTGATCCTGGGCAAGCAGGCGATCGACGGCGACAACAACCAGACCGGCCAGATGCTCGCCGCGCTCACCGGCTGGGCGCAGGGCACTTTTGCCAGCGCCGTGAACGTTGAAGGCGATCATGTCAGCGTGACCCGCGAAGTGGACGGCGGGCTTGAAACGGTGAAGCTCAAGCTTCCCGCGATCGTCACCACCGACCTGCGTCTGAACGAGCCGCGCTACGCCTCGCTGCCGAACATCATGAAGGCGAAGTCGAAGCCGCTCGATACCAAGACCCCTGCCGATTACGGTGTCGACACGGCGCCGCGCGTCAAGACGGTCAAGGTTTCGGAACCGCCCGTCCGCTCGGCGGGCGTCAAAGTTGCCGATGTCGATGAACTGGTCGCCAAGCTGAAGGCGATGGGCGTCCACAGCTGAGCCTGAACGGAATAGAGGGAAGTTTGCTATGAAAACTCTGGTTTGGGTCGAACATGATGGTTCGTCGGTCAAGGACGCCACGCTCGCCGCGGTGACCGCCGCGTCGAAGCTGGGCGAAGTCCATCTGCTCGTCGCCGGTTCGGGCGTCGATGCCGTTGCCAAGGAAGCCGCGCAGATCGCGGGCGTGGGCAAGGTGCATGTCGCCGACAACGCCGCTTTCGGTCACAATCTGCCTGAAAATGTCGCGCCGCTGATCGCTGACCTGATGGGCAGCCACGACGCGTTTCTCGCGCCCGCGACCACGACCGGCAAGAATATCGCGCCGCGCGTCGCCGCGCTGCTCGACGTGATGCAGATCAGCGAGATCCTGTCGGTCGAAGGTCCGAAGACCTTCACGCGGCCGATCTACGCCGGCAACGCCATCGCGACCGTCGAATCGTCGGATGCGAAGCTGGTCCTGACCGTCCGCGGCACCGCGTTCGACAAGGCCGCGACCTCGGGCGGTTCGGGTGCGATCGAAGCTGTAGGTGGCGGCAGCGATGCCGGCATCTCGAGCTTCGTCGGTGCCGAAATCGCCAAGCAGGATCGTCCCGAACTCACTTCGGCGAAGGTGATCGTGTCGGGCGGCCGCGCGCTCGGTTCGAGCGAGAAATATCAGGAAGTCATCGTCCCGCTCGCCGACAAGCTCGGTGCCGCGCTCGGCGCTTCGCGCGCCGCGGTCGACGCGGGCTATGTCCCCAACGACTATCAGGTCGGCCAGACCGGCAAGATCGTCGCGCCGGAAGTGTATTTCGCGATCGGTATCTCGGGCGCGATTCAGCATCTCGCGGGCATGAAGGATTCGAAAACGATCGTGGCGATCAACAAGGACGAGGATGCGCCGATCTTCCAGGTTGCCGACTTCGGCCTCGTCGCCGACCTGTTCAGCGCCGTTCCGGACCTGACCGCCAAGATCTGAACGGTCATGGCGGGCCAGCACCCCGGAGTGCCCGGACTGGGCGACGCGCCGTTCAACGCCGGCGGTCGCCGGTCGGCGCGCCGTGGGCGGGTTGACGAGGACATCGACGGGACCGATGCACCGGCCGGCGGGGACGATACCCACGGCCGGTCGCTGACGCTGGCCAGCGTCGCGCGCGACGCGCGGCTCGACAAGAAATTCCTGCTGCTCATCATCCTGTCGTCGGCGATCGCAACGCTGGGGCTGCTGCAAAGCTCGGCGGCGGTGGTGATCGGCGCTATGCTGGTATCGCCGCTGCTCGGCCCGATCATGGGGGTCGGGTTCGGGCTGGCGACGCTGGAAAGTACGCTGATCAAGCGTTCGCTGGTTACGCTGGGCGCGGGCATGGCGGTCGCGGTGGCGGTCGCGGTG
>JAHCKJ010000145.1 GCA_026125835.1 Sphingopyxis sp. | reverse complement strand
CGCCAGAATCACCGACTGCGGCGATTTGGGCCGGTCGAACAGCAGGATGCGCGGCTTGGGGGCCGGAATCGCGATGTCGAAATTCTTGACCGGCTTCGCCGTCGCAGGCGCCTTCCACGCGCCCAGGCTGGCATCGAGCTGTTTCTTCACCTCTGCCAGCGTCGTGTCGCCGACGACGAAGATTCGGGCGTTGTCGGGACGAATCCATGTCGCGTGGAAGGCCGCGAGCTGGTCGCGCGTCGCCGCCTCGACCGCCTTGGCATCGCCCAGCCCCGACGGCGGAATGCCATAGGGGTGGTCGGTGCCATAAAGCATCGGCGCCATGAGGCGCGATGCGATCGCGTTCGGATTGTTCATCTCGGCCTTCAGACGGTTGAGCTGCTGCGCGCGCACCCGTTCGAGTTCCTTCGCGTCAAAGGCGGGGTTGCGGATATAATCGGCGAGCAGCGACAGTGACGCGCCCAAATTGGGCTTGAGCGCAAACAGGCTGAACACGGTTTCGTCGGCGTTCGCGGAGCCGCTGATCTGTGCGCCCAGCCGTTCCTTTGCCTCGGCAAAAGCAATCGAGTTGAGGTTTTTTGTCCCCTCGTTCATCAGGTTGAGCATCAGCGACTGGGTGCCCAGCGCATTGTGCGGATCGGCGGCGTAGCCCGCGTCGAAGCTGACCGCGACATTGACCGTCGGCACCGCCGTGCGCCGCGCGAAGACGACCTCGATCCCGTTCTTCAGCCGGGTGCGTTCGATGTCGGGAAATTCGAGCGCCGTCAGGTCGGCAACCGCCGGCCATTGCGAACGGTCGGCGATCGACGTGGCGTGGCCGATTCCGGTGTCGGGGCCGATATCGCCCAGATCGGGATTCCAGTAACGATCGGGCGCGACCGCGTGCGTAACCTTGTCCGCCGTCACCGCGCCGCCGCGGTTCTCGCCGCCTTCGGTGCGTTCACCGGGGGTGTAGGTCAGCGAGAAGGCCGGGCGCGACATCCATTTGCGCGCCGCCGCGGCGACCTGTTCGGGGGTCGCCTTTGCCATGCGGTCGAGTTCGACCTTGTAATAGGCGGGATCGTTCGAATAGAGCGCCCCCTCGGCCAGCGTCACCGCCTTGCCGCCAAAGCCGCCGACCGATTCAAGACCCGAAATGGTGCCGCCCAGATAACTCGCGGCCGCGCGTTGCAACTCGTCGGCGGTCGGGCCGCTCGCCAGAAATTTTGCGATTTCCGCGTCCAGCTTTTTGCCAACCGTATCGACATCCGTGCCGGGCTTTACGTCGGCTTGCACGATCAGCAGACCGGCATCTTCAAAGCTCTGCGCAAAGGCGCCGACGCTGACCGCCACCGGATCGGTGCGCACCATCGCATTGTCGAGCCGCGACGACGACAGCCCGCCCAGCACCGCGGTCGCCATTTGCAGCGGCACCGCTTCGGGGTCGTTCAGGCCGGGAATCGCCCACATGCGATAGACGCGCGGGGTCGGGATCAGATCCTTGACCTCTTTCGCCAGCGGCGCGGGCAGGGTCGGGACCGACGTCGCGGGCGCCTTGACATCGGCGCCGCGCGGGATGTCGCCGAACCAGTGCTGCACCTTGGCCTTCGCCGTTGCGACATCGATGTCGCCGGCCAGCACCAACACGGCATTGTTCGGCCCGTAATTGTCGGTGAACCATTTTTTCACATCGTCGAGGCTCGCCGCGTCGAGGTCGGCCATCGAGCCGATGGTGCTGTGGTGATAGGGATGCCCTTTGGGAAACAGATTTTCGAAAATCTCGTACCGCAGCAGGCCAAAGGGATTATTGTCGCCCTGGCGCTTTTCATTCTGGACAACGCCGCGCTGGTTATCGAGCTTTTCCTGCGTCACCGCGCCGAGCAGATGCCCCATGCGGTCGCTTTCGAGGAACAGCGCGAGATCGAGCGCCCCGGTCGGAACCGTTTCGAAATAATTGGTGCGGTCCACATTGGTCGTGCCGTTGAAATCGGTCGCGCCGACCTGTTGCAGTGGCTCGAAAAAATCGTCGGGGGCGTTTTCCGACCCGTTGAACATCAAATGTTCAAACAAATGGGCAAAACCGGTCTTGCCCTTCGGCTCGTGCTTCGATCCGACGCGATACCATACCGATACCGCAACGACCGGCGCCTTGCGGTCCTCGTGGACGATCACCCGCAGGCCGTTGTCGAGCGTGAACGCTTCGTGCGGAATATCGACCGCCTTTACCAGCTCGGCAATCGGCGCCGGAGCGGCGGCCTTGCTCTGGGCAATGGCGGGGGCGGCGGCGACCAGCGACGTGGTGGCCGCCAGGGCAAGGGCGAGACGATGGAAACGGGGCATGGCATCCTCTTGGATTACGGACGCAGGCGTCATTCCACCTGCGCGCGACCACGTGCCGGACGGCACTGTATCAACGGTTTAGGACAGTCGCCCGCAGCTTTCAAGGGCGATAGAATCGGGCGCCGCTCGCCTTCAGCGCCACCGGGTCGAACAGCACCGGTTTCAGCTGGTGCCGCACGAACAATGGTGCCTGGTCATTATAGTGCGGGCTTGCCGGGCGCGTCGTGGCCGCACCGAACGGCTGGATCGATTCCGATCGCACCCGTCCCTGCCGGTCCCAGGTGACGAACATGATGAAACTGTCGCCGTGACGCACCTTCAGCCGCCCGTCGGGCTCCGCGTCCCACAGAGTCGAGGCGCGCACCGTGTCGTTGCCGCCGTCGAGCGGCAGGTCGATCCGCGACGGCCCCTCGCCATGACGCAGGCGCAGCACCGTGCCAAGCTTCGGGTCGAGCCCGCCGAAATGCTCCTGCAAATGGGCAACCGTTTCGCCGAGCACCTGCCGCGGATCGGGGGGTTCGCGGCGCTGGTAGTGGCGGCCGTTCGCCGGGCGCAGCACCATGAGCGCCAGCGCATCGCCCTTGCCCTTGCCGTCGAGGTTCCAGTCCCATTTGCGGAGCAGATCCTGCGCCTGCGCGAGCGCCGGGTCACCTTTGGTATCGAGCGCGAGCAGCCGGTCCATCCACGCCTTCGCATAGCCGGTCCTGGAATAGGCGGTGTCATATTTGATCGCCTTCAGCCGCGCCTCGTCGATCTGGCCCGATGCCTCGAACAGCTCGATCAGCCGCACAGCGCGGTTGGTCATATCGTCTTCGACCCCGAGCAGCGGCGAAAAGGCGGCGGCATCCAGTTCGTCGCCCGGTCCCGCCGCCACCCACGGCGTATTGTTGGCATTCATCACATAACCCGAGCGGGGATTGACCAGCGCCGGGACACGGTCGAACGGCAGGGTTCCGGTCCACAGCGCCGCCGATGTGTCGCCGGGCAATGTCGCGCGCCAGTTGAATCCGGCCGGACGGTCGGGGAACATCGCATTGTAGAACAGGGCGATATTGCCCTTGGCATCGGCATAAATGAAATTGGTCGCGGGCACGCCCTGCGCTGTCATTGCGGCGCGCCATTCGGCAAAATCCCTGGCCTTGTTCAGCCGGTAATATTGGGTGACCATATCGGCCCGGTCGATCCCCGCATAACGGATCGCGAAAGCACCTTCGGCATTTTTCACCACCGGCCCGTGGACCGAGCGATACACGGTGCGCGGGACGGGAAGGACGAACGGCCCGAACTTGACCTTGAGCCAGATCCGCCGTTCCTCCAGCGGGCGCCAGGCACCATCGAAGCGGTACTGCTTGCCGCTGTCATCGAGGGCGAGCTTGTAAACATCGATCAGGTCGGGCCGGTTTACCGTATTGGTCCAGCCGAGATATTTGTTGTGGCCAAGGAAGGGATAGGGCGAGCCCGGGAAGTTCGCGCCTGCAAAGTCCCACCCTTCCTCGCTGTGAACGACCAGTTCGTACCACGCGACCCCGCCGGTCCACGGCTGGTGCGAGTTCGACACCAGCCGCGTCGCGCCGTCGGTCGACCTAGAAGGCGCGACCGCCATCGCGTTTGATCCGTTGTCAGCGGGATCGGTCCCCACCGGCGTCAGTTCGCGCGGGACCAGCTTGCCCGTCGCGTCGAGCGCGGGGCCGCCTTCGCGCCCGACCGGCTTGCCCTCGACCAGCGACCCCAGCACCGAATCCAGCCCGAAGAAAAAGGGCGAGCGCAGCACGAAGCCCGCGACGACATCCTCGCCGGTCACCGGAAACAGGCCCGACAGGCGCACCTCGCCGGGATGCTTGTCGGCATAATGGTTGAGCCCGGCGGCATAAGCGGTGAACAGCGCCCTCACATCGGCGGGCAGGCGCGGCCAGTCGCGCGCCGTCGTGGCGCGCACGTCGAGCAGCGCGGCGGCATAGTCGACCTTTGCGCCGTCTTCGCCGAGCATCGCCCCGGCGCGCCCGCGCGTCATCGCCAGCACTTCCTGCAGCGTCGCAAAATCATCCTCGGCGTGGGCGTAGGCGACGCCATAGGCCACGTCGGCGTCGGTTTTTCCAAAGATGTGCGGCACGCCGAAACTGTCGCGCGCGATGCGGACATCCTGCGGTTTATATGCCGGCGCGGTGGGCGCTTCGGCGGTCAGCGGTTCCCACAGCGCCAGCGAAACCGCGGCAACGACGATCAGCCCCAGCAACCCCAGCACAATCCGTCGCAGCATATCCGGTCCTTTCCGCGTCGCGCGTGGCGGCTGTGTGACCGCCATGTCGTCGGAAGGCAAGCGGCTGTCGTTCGTCGAGCCGAATTTGCGATCCGGGGCAAGCCCGCTATCAAGACGGAATCGTTTCAACCGGGGATTTTTCATGTATCGCAAAAGCCTGCTTCTCGCCGCCTGCCTGACGTTCACGCTCGCCTCGCCCGCCATCGCGCAAAATGTGACGGGTTCGGGCATTGCCCCCGTCACCGTTCCGAACAGTGCCGAGCGGCCGATCGGCTTTGCCGCCACCGCATCTGCGGGCGGCGCGCTCGTCGTCCTGATGGCCGACGCCAATTTGCCGGAGCCGGGCGGCATTCCGCTGGGCGCCGCGGAACGGCAGGCGGCAAGCGCGGCGATCGCATCGGCATCGTTCGACGGCAAGGCGGGATCGACGCTGTCGCTGCGCGGCATCGGCGCCTTTTCGCGCATCCTGCTTGTCGGCACCGGCACGGCGCCGACTGCGCTCGCACTCGCCGAAGCCGGCGGCAAGGCGGCGCAGGAACTGAAAAGCGAAGCCCATCCGGTGACCATCGCCGGGGCGTCGAACGATGCCTCGGCCGCCGACGTCGCCTACGGCTTCGCGCTCGGCCAGTATCGCTTCGACCGGTACCAGACGGTGGGCAAGAAAACCCCGCCGACCGGCGCGGTCACCATTCTTGCCGCCAACCCGGCGGCCGCCGAGGCCGCTTTTGCGGGCCGCGGCAAACCGCTCGCCGACGGGGTTCGCCTGTCGCGCGACCTGGCGAACGAGCCCGCCAATGTCATCTATCCCGAAAGCTTTGTCGCCGAAGTCCGCAAGGCTTTTGCCGGTGTCGCGGGCGTGAGCATCGAGGTGCTCGACGAAGCGGCGATGCGGCGGCTGGGCATGGGCAGCATCGTCGGCGTCGGTCAGGGCAGCCCGCGCGGATCGCGCATGATGCTGGTGCGCTATCGCGGCAGCGGTGCGCCCGACGCCCCGCTGGCGCTGGTGGGCAAGGGCATCACCTTTGACAGCGGCGGCATTTCGATCAAGCCCTCGGCGGGCATGGGCAATATGAAAGGCGACATGTCGGGCGCGGCATCGGTCATGGGCGCGGCGCTGTCGCTCGCCAAATCGCGTGCGCCGGTGCATGTCGTCGCGGTCGCGGCGCTTGCCGAAAACATGCCCGACGGCAATGCCCAGCGCCCCGGCGACGTCGTCCGCAGCATGTCGGGCAAGACGATCGAGGTCGT
>JAHCKJ010000144.1 GCA_026125835.1 Sphingopyxis sp. | reverse complement strand
GCTTTCCAGCCAGACGCCGAACGGCGCCACGCCGCCCGCGATCAGGCGGAAAGCACCATGAACCAAAATCAGGAGCGCGACGGTGATCCGCAGCACGTCGAGCGCCCGCCCGGCCTTTTGCGGTGACGCTTTTTCTCCCAACAACCCCATAGTTCGCTCCCCCGTTTATCGTTTCCCGATCCGCAAGCTTAGCGACGAGCGGCAGGGGAACGAAGAGGCACTGGCGTACCGGTACCCGCCCGTTATCCGCGCTGCTCGGTCAGCCCGTCCGAAAACCGTGGGTGATCGGATAGCGCCGGTCGCGCCCGAAATTGCGCGTCGACAGCTTGACCCCCGGCGGCGCCTGGCGGCGCTTGTATTCGGCCAGCATCAGCAGTCGTTCGATCCGCGCCACCGTTTCGCGCTCGAACCCGTAACGGGCAACTACCTCGTCGGTACTCGCCTCTTCCTCGACCAGCATGTGCAGCATCCGGTCAAGGTCCGGGTAGGGCGGCAGGCTGTCCTCGTCCTTCTGGTCGGGGCGCAGTTCGGCGCTGGGCGGTTTGGTGATAATTGTTTCGGGAATCACCGGCGCGACCGGATTGCGCGACAAGCGCGGCACATTCGCGTTGCGCCACTTGGCGAGCGCGAACACGGTCATCTTGTACGCGTCCTTCAGCGGGTTGTAACCGCCCGCCATGTCGCCATAGATCGTCGCATAACCGACGCTCATCTCGCTCTTGTTGCCGGTGGTCAGCAGCATCGGACCAAATTTGTTGCTGAGCGCCATCAAGGTGACACCGCGAATACGCGACTGGACATTTTCCTCGGTGATATCGACCTCGACATCGGCAAAGCTGCCCGCCAGCATCGTGTCGAATGCCTCGACCGCGGCCGCGATCGGGATGGTATCGAGCCGGCACCCGATCATCGCGGCGCAGCCCGCCGCATCGTCGAGGCTCGCCTGGCTGGTGAAGCGGCTCGGCAGCATTACGCACCAGACCTTGTCCGGACCGAGCGCGTCGGCGGCGATGGCGGCACAGATCGCCGAATCGATCCCGCCCGACAGCCCCAGCACAACGCCCGGAAAGCGGTTGCGTTCGACATAGTCGCGCAAGGACAGGATCATCGCGCTGTAAATGTCGGCGGGGTGCGCCTCCCATTCGGCAATCGCGCCGGTGTCGCAAACCCAGCCGCTCGCGCCCTTTGTCCAGCGCGTTACGCGCTCCTCTGGCTCCCAGTCGGCCAGCCGGTGGGCGGTCGATCCGTCGCCATTCAGCACAAACGAGCAGCCGTCGAACACAATCTCGTCCTGCCCGCCGATGCGGTTGAGGAAAATCACCGGCAGCCCGGTTTCGGCAACACGGCTGGCGAAAACCTGCGTCAGCCGCCGTTCGTCCTTGTCGATTTCATAGGGGCTGCCATTGACTGAAATCAGCAGCTCGGCGCCCTGCCCCGCCAGATGCTGGCAAACTTTCGGCAACCAGCCGTCCTCGCAGATCGGCAGCCCGAGTTTGATCCCGCGCCATTCGACGACATCCGGGAGCGGGCCGGGGACAAAGATGCGTTTTTCGTCGAACGTACCGTAATTGGGCAGTTCGTGCTTGCGCCGCGTCGCAACGATCGTGCCGCCGTCGAGCAACGCGACGATATTATAAAGGTCCGCCCCGTCGCGTTCGACCGACCCGACCAGCATCGCCGGGCCGCCATCCCCGGTTTCCAGCGCCAGTTCGGCCAGCATGGTCGCGGCGCGTTCGGCCAGCGCGGGTTTCAACACCAGATCCTCGGGCGGATAACCGATCAACTGGAATTCGGGGTAGAGGATCAGGTCGGCCCCGGGGTGGCGCGCCCGAACGCTACGCATCGCGTCGGCATTGGCGGCAAGGTCACCGACCGCCTGCGTCATCTGGGCCATCACGATGGTGAGCGTTTGGACGGCGTCGGTCATGCCGCCGAGCCATACGCCCGGCGGCGGCGATTGCAATGCTCAGCCGAACAGAAGATCGGGAAGGAAGCGGCCCGGCATCATGGCAAAGGCGCCCGCGACGATCAGCCCGATATAGACGCCGCGCATCGCGCGCTGGTGCGCAATGATATTGCCGCGCCGCGCGTGCCAGATGCCCATCGGGATCGAATAGAGGGTGATCACCGAAAAGATATGGATCGGCCCGATGCCGCCCGTCAGCCCGCGCAGCCAGAAGCTGGCGATCGCGGTCACCAGCATCAGCAGCGCCCAGACGCGCCCCGCCGCCTTGTGCCCGCGCGTCCCTTTGGGCGCCCACAGCACGAAAGCGCCGAGCGGCACCGCGGGGATGACGGTGCCAAGATGGATCCACAGCGCCCAGGCCGGAGTGCGATATTCGCCCTGTCCGCGCATCAGATAGCCCAGCGCCAATACCGCAGCGGTGATCGCGGCGGTCTGGGCGACTGCCCGGGCAAAGGGGACGTAACGGCGGATGGGTAAAGCGGCTGCGGTGTGTGTGGTCATCGGATAGTCCTTGCTGGTCGATGCACCGCAGATGCCGCACGGCCAGCCGCGGGCAATCGCGACTTCGCCGGTCGGGCCAAAAACTTCGCGAATCCGGCGCATCTGCCAATTGACGAAGCGCCAAGCGGCAGCCAGACCGGCGCCATGGCGCGCAAAATTGCGATCGAATGCTTTCTGATGATCGTCGCGGGAATCATCCTCGCGCTGATCGGCCCATTCGGCAGCTACGAATTGCCGCTGGTGCAGCGGCTGATCCTGTGGCCGCTGATGATCCTCTGCGGCTATCCGATCTTCGGCGGCCTGGGTGCCGTGGCGCGCTGGCTCGCCGAGGCGGTGCGCATCCCTTATGCGGTGACCATCGCGCTGGGGTTGATCGTCGGTTCGATGCCGATGACCCTGCTCGTCATGCTGCTGTGGCGCCGCTTATCCCTCGGTCAGGCACTCCAGTCACCCCTGCTCGGTCCGGTTTACCTTCAGGTGCTGGTGATCGGGGTGATCATTTACACCGCGATGTATCTGCTGTTTCGCCCTGCCGCTGATCCCGAACCCGTCGCCGCGCCGACTGCGCCGCCGACGCCGCAACCCGTCGTCGCGGCAACGAACGGCGGCGCTGCTGAACCGACGGCGCCGACATTGCCGCTCCCGCCTGGCTTCGGTCCGGTGCGCGCGCTCAAGGGGGAGGATCATTATGTCCGCGTCATCGGCGATGGCCGCGAAGAACTGGTCCTGATGCGCCTGCGCGACGCCATCGAGCGGCTCGGCCATGCCGACGGCCTGCGCGTCCACCGCAGCTGGTGGGTGGCGCGCGGCGGAGTGACCGCGGTGCGCCGCGACGGACGGGCCGCGATCCTGACGCTGGGTGGCGGACAGGAGGTGCCGGTATCGCGCGACATGATGCCGCAGCTTCGCGCCGCGGGATGGCTTTAAGCTCTTCCCCTATCGTCCCCCGCTGGCTAAGGGGCGCGCAATCCTATCCGCCGCGAAAGGGCCGCGCACCCCATGAAACTGATCTCCGGCAACAGCAACCTGCCTCTCGCCCGCGCCATCGCGGACTATCTGGAGCTGCCGCTGACCGACACCAGCGTGCGCCGCTTTGCCGACGAGGAAGTGTTCGTCGAAATCCATGAAAATGTTCGCGGGCAGGACGTCTTCATCGTCCAGCCGACCAATTTCCCGGCCAACGACAATCTGATGGAATTGCTGATCATCACCGACGCGCTGCGCCGCGCCTCGGCGAAACGCATCACCGCGGTCATCCCCTATTTCGGCTATGCCCGTCAGGACCGCAAACCCGGCCCGCGCACGCCGATTTCGGCCAAGCTCGTCGCCAATCTGATCACCACCTCGGGCGCCGACCGCGTCCTCGCGATCGACCTGCACGCCGGGCAGATCCAGGGCTTTTTCGACATCCCGACCGACAATCTCTACGCCGCGCCGGTGATGAGCGCCGACATCCAGGCGCGCTTTGGCGACCGCAATCTGATGGTCGTGTCGCCCGACGTCGGCGGCGTGGTCCGCGCCCGCGCGCTCGCCAAGCGGCTCGACAACGCCCCGCTGGCGATCGTCGACAAACGCCGCGAGCGCGCCGGTGAATCCGAAGTGATGAACATCATCGGCGACGTGTCGGGACGCTTCTGCATCCTGATCGACGATATCGTCGATTCGGCCGGCACTTTGTGCAACGCCGCCGGGGCACTGAAGGCCGCGGGCGCCGAGGGCGTCGTTGCTTATTGCACCCATGGCGTCTTGTCGGGCGGCGCCGTTGCGCGCGTCGAGGCGAGCGAGCTTACCGAACTGGTCATCACCGATTCGATCCAGCCGACCGACGCGGTGAACGACAGCAAAAAGGTCCGCGCGCTGACCGTCGCGCCGCTGCTCGGCGAGGCGATCAAGCGCATCGCCGACGAATCGAGCGTTTCGTCGCTGTTCGATTGATCGCATGACGCTCGCATCCGACATCGCCCTTGCCCATCGCCTTGCCGATGCGGCGGGCGCGGCCATCCGTCCGCTGTTTCGTTCGGCCTGGGCGCATGAAGCCAAGGCCGACGCCTCGCCGGTGACGGAGGCCGACCGCGCGGCCGAAACCGCGATGCGCCGGATTCTCGATGCCGAAGCGCCGCGCGACGGCATCATCGGCGAGGAATTTGGCACCGAACGCCCCGACGCCGCGCGCCAATGGGTGCTCGATCCGATCGACGGCACGGTCAGCTTCATGGCGGGGCGCCCGATCTTCGGCACCCTGATCGCACTGCTGCAGGACGGCTGGCCGGTGCTGGGCATCATCGACCAGCCGATCGCGGGCGAACGCTGGGTCGGCGCATTGGGCCAACCCACGTTGTTCAACGGCAGGCCCGCCCGCACCCGCCCCTGTCGCGCGCTCGCCGATGCGACACTGGCGACGACCGGTCCGCAATATTTCGGCGATCATGACGCCGAACATTTCATGGCGCTCGCGGCAACGACCGCGCACAAACGCATGGTTTTCGGCGGCGACTGCTATAATTACGGCCTGCTGGCGAGCGGCCACATCGATCTGGTCGTCGAGGCGGGGCTGAAGCTGCACGACTTTGCCGCACTGGCACCGATCGTCGAGGGCGCGGGCGGCACGATGTGCGACTGGAACGGCGACCCGCTGAGCGCCGACAGCGCCGAAGACGGTGGGGGCCATGTCATCGCGCTCGGCGATCCGGCGCGGCTCGAGGATGTGATCGAAGGGCTGGCGCGCCATCATTGATCGCGCGCCCGGCGCTGCGGCGCCCGCAACGCTTGCATTTCCGCGCGAATCCCCCTAAGCGCGCCGCTTCCGATTGTACCGGCTGGCGACAAGGGCTGCCAGGCCGATACCAAACGGACTTCAAAAGGAGACCAAAATGCCCAAGCTCAAGACCAAGAGCGGTGTGAAGAAACGCTTCAAATTCACCGCCTCGGGCAAGGTGAAGCACGGCGTCGCCGGCAAGCGCCACCGCCTGATTTCGCACAATGCAAAGTATATCCGCACCAACCGCGGCACCAGCGTGCTCAGCGATTCGGACGTGGCCCATGTGCGCCTCTGGGCGCCCTACGGCCTGAAGTAAGGAGCGCTAGACCATGTCACGCATCAAACGCGGCGTCACCACGCGCGCCAAGCACAAACGCGTATTGGAACAGGCGAAGGGCTATTACGGCCGTCGCAAGAACACCATTCGTATCGCCAAGCAGGCGGTCGAAAAGGCCGGCCAATATGCCTATCGCGACCGCAAGGTAAAGAAGCGGAGCTTCCGCGGCCTGTGGATCCAGCGCATCAACGCGGCGGTTCGCGCCGAAGGCCTGACCTATTCGCAGTTCATGCACGGCGTGAAGCTGGCGGGTGTCGACCTCGACCGCAAGGTCAT
>JAHCKJ010000143.1 GCA_026125835.1 Sphingopyxis sp. | reverse complement strand
CGCCCTCGATCCGGCGATGGACATCGAGATTCTGGTCGGCGAGGGCGAACAGGTTCCCGCGGGAAGCGACCTGATGCGCCTGTCGGGCAATGCGCGCGCGATGCTGACCGCCGAACGCTCGGCGCTGAACACCGTCCAGCATCTGTCGGGCATCGCGACGATGACGCGGCAATATGTCGACGCGCTGGCCGGAACCGGCGCGACTTTGCTCGACACGCGCAAGACGATTCCGGGCCTTCGGGTGCTCGAAAAATATGCGACGCGGACGGGCGGTGCGCAGAATCATCGCATGGGGTTGTGGGACGCGGCGATGATCAAGGATAACCATGTCGCGGTCGCCGGATCGGTTGAGGAAGCGGTGCGCCGCGCCGTCGCTGCCGGAATCGCCAGCATCATCGTCGAGGTCGACCGGGTGGACCAGCTCGAACCCGCGCTGAACGCCGGCGCGACGCACCTGCTGCTCGACAATATGACGCTCGACCAGCTGCGCGAATCGGTGCGTTTGGTGGACGGGCGGGTGCCGACCGAGGCGTCGGGCGGGGTGCGGCTCGACACGATCGGCGCGATCGGCGCGACCGGGGTAACCTATGTGTCGGTCGGGCGGCTCACCCAATCGGCCCCCGCGGTGGATATCGGGCTCGACTTTGCGCTGGCCTAGTTTTCCGGGACTTGCGGCGACGCTGACGCTGCTCCTCACCCCCACCATCGCGCACGCCCAGGCGCTCGCGTGCAAGCTCCCCGACCGTATCCCGGTGCCGCGGCTCGACCAGCCGGCGCGCGGCGAGCCGGTGCGCAAACCGCCGGTCACCGGCTATCTGCTCAGCCTCAGCTGGTCGCCGCAGCATTGTGCCGGGGTACGCGATACCAAGGGGCCGCGCGACGGTTTTCAATGTTCGGGCACGAACGGCCGCTTCGGCTGGGTGCTGCACGGGCTGTGGCCCGAAACCGACAGCCGCGACTATCCGCAATGGTGCCGCCCGGCAAAGATCGTGCCGCAGCCGGTGCTGCGCGAGCATCTGTGCATGACCCCGTCGGTGCAGCTGCTCCAGCATGAATGGGCCAAGCATGGCACCTGCATGAGCCCGCATCCCGCCGCCTATTTCCGCTCCGCCGCGATCCTGTTCCGCGCCGTGCGCTTTCCCGACATGGCGGCGCTGGCATCGCGCCCCCAGACCGCGGGCAGCATCCGCCGCGCCTTTGCCGCGGTCAATCCGGGCGTCACGGCGCCGATGATATCGGTGACCACCGACCGCCAGGGGTGGCTGAAAGAGGTGCGGCTGTGCCTCGGCCCGCGAATGCGGCCACAGCGGTGCAAGCCGTTTCAGGTCGGCGCCTACGATGCCCGCGCGGTGCGGGTCCGACCGATCCCGCAGGACTGACCGCTGTGCCGCTTTGACACGCCGGGCGCGTTAACGATCTTTTAACCTTACCGATCGGTTAACGCCGTCCTAGCTTGGCGGCATGGAGTCGGATCATATCGATATTCGCGGTCGCATCCGGGCGCACACGGCCCGGCAGCTGACCATCGCCCGCCTCGGCGCGCCCGACGACTGGCAGGCCGAACTGCGCCACGCGCTCGCGGCGCACCGCGAACCGGCGACGATTTTTGCGGGCAACGACCTGAGGCTGTTCTTTCAAAGTTTCGCCATCTTCTTCACCGCGACGATGATGTTCCTGATCTAGGGTCGGCTGACAGACTAAACTGGCCGCTGCTCCCGCCCCGAACCGGCCTGTCCCGCATCCACCCGCGCGCCAACCCATTGACGCAGCGTTAACCATTGTCGGTCATAGCGTTGCGATCAATTTGACGTGGGTGGCGCAATGAAATTCGAGTCCATCAATCCGGCAGCCCCGATGCTCGACCAGTCGGTGGCCAGCGACTGCGGCGAACTCGCCGTCGGGTGCAGCGAAGCCGCGGGGCGCATCAAGCGCGCGACCGACCATATGAACCGGCAGGTCGAGGAACTCGGGCGGCTCGAGGAATATGTCGTCAGCCTCGAATCGGACCAGCGCCAGATCGCCGATTCGACCGACGAGGCGAAGCTGCTGTCCGCGCGCGCGTGCGAACAGCTTGATGCCGGGGCCGAACGCGTGAACGCGGCGGTCACCGAATTTCGCTCGGTCATCGACCTCGTCGCGCGGCTCGGGACGCATGTCACCAATTTCGCCGCGGTGATGGAACAGGTGCAACAGGTCAGCCAGTCGATCGAATCGATCGCCAAGACCACCAACATGCTGGCGCTGAACGCCGCGATCGAGGCCGAGCGTGCGGGCGACGCCGGCCGCACCTTTGCGGTCGTCGCCGCCGAGGTGAAGAAGCTCGCGCAAAACACCCGCAGCGCGACCGACGAAATCCGGCGCAGCATCGGCAGCCTCGCCACCGAAGCGGGCGGGCTGGTCACCGAAATCCAGTCGGGCGTCGAGCAATCGAGCCGCGCCGAAGCACAATTCGAAACGATCACCGACGCGCTGCACGACGCGACGCACCTCGTCGCGCTGCTCGACGACCAGAGCGATCGCATCGCGCAAAGCTCTGCAATGGTCCACGCCAATGGCGCCAAGGTGCGCGAGGCGGTCGACCGCGTCGTGGGGTCGGTCCGCGACAACCGCGCGACGCTGGAAGACACCCGCAGCTCGATCCTGTCGATGGAGCATGTGTCGAACCGGATGTTCAATGCGGTGATTTCGGCGGGGGTCAGCCCGCAGGATTCGGCGGTCGTCGAACTCGCCGCGCGCGTCCGCGACAAATTTGTCGCGATTGCCGAACGCGCGCTTGCCGCGGGCGAGCTGACGATGGAACAATTGTTCGACACCAATTATGTCCGTGTCCCGGGGTCGAACCCCGAACGATTCCGCACCACGCTGTGCGACTGGGCCGACGCCAATTGGCGACCGCTGTTCGACGATGTCGTCGCCAATCATCCCGAGGTCAAGATGTCGTCGGCGGGCGACATGAACGGCTTTTTGCCGACCCACATCACCGATTGCTCGCGCGCGCCGACCGGCGATGTCGCGCACGACACCGCCTATTGCCGCAACGGCCGCATTCTGCTCGACGATACCGACAAGGCGGCGAAGCGCAGCACCGCGCCCTTCTTCATGGCGGTCTACCGCCAGGAAGGCGACGGCACCAACTATGTCACGGTGCGCAATTGCTATACGCCGGTGGTGATCAACGGCCGCCGCTGGGGCGACGTCGAGGTGGCCTACCAGCTCTAACGCCGCGCGCCGGGAGCGGGCGGCTGGCCTGCATATTGCTCGATCGCCGGATCGATCGTCGTGCCCGCTGGTGCCTCGCTGGTCCAGATGGCAACGGTCGGCGTCAGTCCGTGATTGTCGAGCAGACCCAGCCGGACAGCGCGCATTTCGGGCCGTGCCGACGATGCGCCATAAAGCTGGGTGCCGCAGACCGGGCAAAAGGCCCAGGTCAGTTCATTCCCGCTCGCTGCGATGCGGTGGTTTGATGCGATGTTCCCCGACCAGCCAATGTCGGCGGTCTGGAAAATCGCATTATAGGTCGCTCCGCCCGATGCCAGTTTCTGGCACTGGCGACACCAGCACTGACGCACCGCCACCGGCTGGCCATCAATTCGGACCGTCACCGCGCCGCAGGCGCAGCTGCCGCCGAACGCCATTGCCGTCCTAGCTGCCCTGGCGTCGCGCCATGAACGCGAGCTTCTCGAACAGCATCACATCCTGCTCGTTCTTCAGCAGCGCGCCGTGGAGCGGCGGGATCGCCTTGCCGACGTCGCGGTTCTGGAGCACTTCCAGCGGCATATCCTCGTTGAGCAGCAGCTTCAGCCAGTCGATCAGCTCGCTCGTCGACGGCTTTTTCTTGAGGCCCGGCACCTCGCGCACTTCGTAAAAGATGTCCATCGCACGGCTGACCAGCGTTTTCTGGATACCGGGGAAGTGGACGTCGACGATCGCCGCCATCGTGTCGCGGTCGGGGAATTTGATGTAATGAAAGAAACAGCGGCGCAGGAACGCGTCGGGCAGTTCCTTTTCATTGTTCGACGTGATGACGACGATCGGGCGTTCCTTTGCGCTGATCGTCTCGTCGGTCTCGTAAACATGGAACGCCATGCGATCGAGTTCCTGGAGAAGGTCGTTCGGAAACTCGATGTCGGCCTTGTCGATCTCGTCGATCAGCAGCACGGGGAGCTTCGGCGAGATGAACGCCTCCCACAATTTGCCCTTGCGGATATAGTTGCGGATGTCGTGGACGCGCTCTTCGCCCAGCTGGCCGTCGCGCAGCCGTGCCACCGCGTCATATTCGTACAGCCCTTGCTGCGCCTTCGTCGTCGATTTGATGTTCCAGGTGATCAGCGGCGCGTCGAACGCTTTCGCGATTTCCTCGGCCAGCACGGTCTTGCCGGTCCCCGGCTCGCCCTTCACCAGCAGCGGGCGGCGCAGTAGCGTCGCGGCGTTGACCGCGACCTTCAGGTCGTCGGTGGCGATATAGGCGCTGGTGCCATCAAAGCGCATCGGCTCGTCTTTCCCTTAACGTGAACGTCAAGCAGGCATAGCGAGCGGAGGGGGAGGGCGCAAGCCGAAGGCGTCGGCCCGGCAAAGACGGGGGTCGCTGGCGGAATAGAACTGCCTGTCGGTGCTAGGGCGATATTCGCGGGGGCGACGGCTCAGGTCGCCCGGCTCGCCGCGCGCGCGGCCATCAGGTCCCACAGCCCGCCGTGCTGCGCGATCAGTTGCTGGGCGCCGAACAGCATCGCGCGTTCGACCGCCGGGCTGTCGGCGACCGTCCCGGCCAGCCGCGCGGTATCGCGCAGGTCGGGCAGGGCGCAGGCAGGCGGGGTCATGTCGAGCCGCTGGGCGCTGATGTCGAGCAGGACACGGATCGTCCGCCAGTCGAGCGTCAGCGCGATCGCGGCGCCAACGGCGCAGCCATGGCGATCCGATTCGGACAGCATGTCGATCGCTTTGCGCTGCGCGGCGACCGCCGCCTCGCATTGCGCCTGGCCCTGCGTGCTCGGCACCGGTCCGACCGCCGAGGCAATCTTGGACAGAAAGGCGCGTTCCTGCGTGAACGCCGCCGCGGCTTCGTCCATCCACTGCCGCGATGCCGGATCGACCGCCTTGCGCGCGGCATTGTCGATGACTCCGGGATAGCGACCGTGGAGCAGACACAGGAAATGGACGGCGTCGGCCAGATTGCGCATCGCATCCGGCCCGCTCGACAGCGCGCCGGCGCGGACGTGCGGATGCGCGCCGGTGCCGCTCTCGGCCACCAGCGAATCGAGCATTTCGGCGACGCCGCGCGGATGCAACAGGGGCTGGGACGACTGGCTCAACGCATGTTCCTCGCCTGCGGCGCGGGCCGCATGGGCCAGGCCGGTGGAATATCAACGCCCGGTCATAGGGCAACGTCGTAAACGTCGCGTTTATGGCCGCCGCTTGAATTGTACCGGTGCTGTTTCAGTCAGGGACAGACGCAAAGGGACCGGCAAGCCCCGGGGGAAGCTTGCCGGTCCCATCGATGGTGCCGATGCGGCGCCATCGGCGCGAAGATCCCGGACGAGGGGGGAGAGAGGGAGTGTCCGGGACCGTTCGCTCAAGCCGCGAGTGCGAACTCCTCGGTTTTTTCTTTGCGCGCCGCGCTGTCGGTCGCCACCGTCAGGGCCGGTGCGGCCGCAGTCGCCCTGGCGGGGAACAGCAGGCGCGAAACCAGCACCACCGCGCCGAGTGCGAAATAACCGATGAAGGTCTGGACGGGAAAGAAGAACAGCGGCGCGACGATCGCCAGCCGCAGCCACAGCGGGTTAAAGCCGAAATCCTGGCCCACGGCCTCGCAGATACCGAAAAACGTATCGCGACGGCGGAAGAGATTGGTGGTGTCCGTATCCATTTTTTTCTTGTCCTCTTGGCTGCGGGTTGTTCCCCGTGTTTCTGACCC
>JAHCKJ010000142.1 GCA_026125835.1 Sphingopyxis sp. | reverse complement strand
AAAAATCAAGCCGCAATCAGCACCCCGTGATACGACCGGTCCTCGAACGCCTGCCCCGCGCCCATCGCGACGCAGATCAGCGCATTGTCCGCAACGCGCACCGGCAACCCCGTCGCCTCGGCGATCGCGACGTCCATCCGGCGCAGGAGCGCGCCGCCGCCGGTCAGCGTGATCCCCTCGTCGATAATGTCGGCGGACAGTTCTGGCGGCGTCTGTTCCAGCGCGGCGCGCACCGCCGCGACGATCTGGCCGACCGGTTCGGCCAAGGCCTCGGCGACCTCGGCCTCGGTCACCTGCACCTCCGACGGCCGGCCGGTCACCAGGTCACGGCCCTTGACCGCGATCACGATGCCGCGGCCATCGGGCGCGACGGCACAACCGACCGCCAGCTTGACCCGCTCGGCAGTCATTTCGCCGATCATCAGATTATGTTTGCGGCGGATGTAGGACGCGATCATGTCGTCCATCTTGTCACCGCCGACGCGCACCGAATTGCTGTAGGCGATGCCGCCCAGCGACAGGATCGCGACCTCGGTCGTGCCGCCGCCGATGTCGACGACCATTGCACCCAAGGGCGCGGTGACGTCCAGTCCGGCGCCGATCGCGGCGGCCAGCGATTCCTCGATCAGCTGCACCGACACCGCGCCCGCGTTCGACGCGGCGTCGCGGATCGCGCGGCGTTCGACCATCGTCGATCCCGACGGCACACAGATCACGACATTGCTGCGCTGGCGCAGCATCCCGGCGCCGCCCTTCGCCTTGTCGATGAAGTGCTTGATCATCTGTTCGGCGACATCGATGTCGGCGATCACCCCGTCGCGCAACGGCCGGATCGCCTGGATATTGCCCGGCGTCTTGCCCATCATCAGCTTGGCCTCGTTGCCGACCACTTTGACGCGCCGCACGCCATCGCGCGTTTCCAGCGCGACGACCGACGGTTCGTTCAGCACGATGCCGCGGTCGCGGACATAAACGACGGTGTTCACGGTGCCGAGGTCGATGGCCATGTCATGCGCGGCCGAACCAAAGCGGGTAAGAAATTTCATATGCGCCGAACGCCCCTGGTCATGCGGGTGGAGGATGGGTGCGCGCGCGATCCTGCCCGCGCGACCCCATGGCGTTCCGATTGTGCCCGCCGCCAAATCGCGTCAACGCCGCTGGCGCAGGCCGTTGGTTTCTCAGGATCGACCGAGCCGCGCGCCCCGCCCGCCGCCGAAAGCCAACGGCTCGTCGCGGGCTGCCGCGCGCGCGACGCACCGTCAGTCGCGCTGCGGCACGATGAACTTCAGCCCCTGCAACTTGACAACCTGCCGGTCGATGCACACCGGTTCGGTGATCAGCCGCATCCAGCGCGGCGCGGCATTGGCCGGCCGGATTTCGACGTCCAGCGTAAATCCGCGGCGGTGCTTGATCGCATAGGCGCGCAATTTTTCCATCGCCGCGCGCGACCCTTCCTCATACAGCGCCACCGCGTCCGCGCGCGTGACCGTGGCGTCATGCGGCAGGCCGAAAATGTCATGCACTTCGCGCGACCAGTGCAGCCGGTTCCCTGCGGTCAAGTCGCATTCCCACCACCCCGGGCGCGTCGGCCCGAAGCGGGCGGCGACCGTCACATCGCCGCTGCTCGCAACGGCGTCCAACGTATCGGCACCGTGCAACCGTCCCAGCTCGAAATAGCGCTCGCGCTCGTACAGCGGCCAGCTGTGATGGACGGGCAAGGGGTGGGTCGGTTTCACGCACGGTCTTTCGTTGCTTTCCATGGGGATAGCGACACCCCGGCGCCGGGCTAATACATAAGCGTTACCGAACCCGCAATTTCCCCTTTGTCAGCGACGCGCCAGCGCAATCCCGGCCAGATTCTGGTGCCGCCCGATATGGCGCACCCGCGGCGGCGGACCCGCCCCGGCCAGTGCGCGATACGCCGCCAGATGCGCCGCCGCGCTACCACGCGCGCCCGCCGCGCCGTTCGCCTGCGCCACCACTGTCGCCGCGTCGCCCAGCAGGACAAAATCGTCCAGCCCGCGCGCCCGCGCCAGCCGCAACGCCGCGACCAGCGCCAGCCATTCGGCGTCCATGCTGCTGCCCGTTCCGACGTCGCGCTCGATCTGCACGACGCCGCCCGCAACCACGGCAATCTCCATCACACCCGGATTGGGGCGGCACCCGCCGTCGAAATAGATTTTGGTGCGGTACGACTTCACCGCGCCGCTATGCCCGATCCCGCTCCCCGGCGAAATCAGAACGTCCCGCGCACCGAAAAGGAAAAGATCGGCCCGATCAGCCGGTCACGCTCTTCGACAAAGGCGATCGGGCTCGCACCGCGCACACCCGTGTAAACGGTCCGGTCGCGTTTCGATCGCGCATTGGCGATGTTGCGGACCTGCGCGCGCACCGTCAGTCCCAGCACATTCTTGTGCTCGACAAAAACGCTGGCGAACACCGGTCCCTCCCCCACTTTGTCGACCTGGTTGCTGCGATAACGTGGCTGGTAATGCGCGTAATTGGCGTTGGCCCCCCACGCCCAGTGACTGCCGGGAATATCGTGGCGGACGCCGCCTTCGATCACCGTGTCGGTAAAGCCGCTCCATTGCCGCTTCTCGCCGGTGAACGGATCGCGCAGCGACGATTTCTGCAACAGCACCCGCGTATCGACCTTCATGCCCTTGATCCCCGCCGGGTCCAGGTTGACCGTCGCGGTCCAGTCGATCGCACTGGCCTTGGCCTTGGCGATATTGCCCACCGCTTCGCCATTGCCGACCGGGACGATGTCGACGCGGTCCTCGACATCGCGGTGGATCAGGATCAGCTTGGTCGATCCCCAGGCACCGAATTTCCGGTTGGCCTCGAACTCGAAACTCCAGTCCTGTTGCGGCCGCAGGTCGAAATTATTCTCGTTCTGGTTGCCGTCGTTCAAAAAGGCCCGGCCCAGAAAATCATAAAAGGACAGCTGCAACACGCGCCGCCGGATTTTCAGCGACGCGTCGAAATCGGCTGACGCGGCCCAGCTCAGCGTCAACGACCCCTTGGGCCGGAAAAAGCGGCGTTCGACGCCGGTCGGGCCGGCCTGCGCGATGGTCGAATGTTCGGCCCCCGCGACGATCTGGAACGACAATTTGTCGGTCAACGGGCGGCCAAAGCTCAGCAGGCCTTCGTACCGGTCCTCGCTCACCCCGCCGGTCCCGCCGGGAAACGGCTGGTCGACAAATCCGCTGCCGGGGACGAGCACCCCGATCGAGGCGACATTGTCCAGCTTGTTGAACGCCGCCTCGCCCGACAATTGCCAGTCGCCGCCGAACATCTTCCACTGATACTCGCCGCGCGCGATCGTCTCGCCCAGCTTGCCGGTCTGCCTAAAACGGTCGCCGGTCGGCGGCGCGCCGTCGGCAAAGCGGGTGACAACCTCTTGCGAATAGGGTTCATGGCTAAAGCGCCGCAACCCGATCAGTTTCAATTTTCCCGGTCCCAGCCCGAACTGCCAGTCGCCGCCCAGCTCGTAATTCCAGGTATTCTCGGTGTCGCGCACTGTGCGCAGGCGGTCGGCCTGCCCCGGCGCCATGCGGACACCGTCTTCGTCATAGCGATAGTATTGGCGCTGATAATGGCCGCCGAAATTGACGATGCTGCCGCCCGGCGCGGTCCATTTGACCCGTCCCGACAGTTTCGGCGAGTCATAATGGGTGTTCCAGACATCTTGGCGGCGTTCGACGATATTGCCCGCCCCGTCGGCGATCAGCGTCAACCCGCCGGCGCCGCTGCGCGCCGAATCGTCGTTGCTTAGCGCCGCCTCATATTCCACCCTCCCCGCGCTGCCGCGGATCGACACATCGGCGCGGGTCAACAGCGGGTCGGTATGATGGGCGCGAAATTCGGGCTTCCACGAAAATTGTCCCGAAAAGGCGGCGGCGCGATACACGATGTTGGCGACCTGGCCCGACAATCCCGGAATATCCAGCGTCGCACCGTCGACGATCTCGATCCGCTCGACATTGCCCGCCGGGATGCGCGACAATTGCGTGTACATGCTGTCGGCCTTGTTCGACGGCCGCTCGCCGTTGAACAAGACATTACCCGTTGCCTGCCCCAGCCCGCGCAGATTTTCATTGTCGCGGATCGAAAAGCCCGGAACCTGGTTGAGCATGTCGTATGCGTTGGTCGGCGCATAGCGGGCAAAATCGGCGGGACTGTAAACCTGCCGCGCGGTGCCGGTCGCGCTCGCCGCAACGTCGGTGGCGACGGGCGGGGGGGCGTCGCCGGCGGGCGCTGCCTCCTGCGCCAGCGCCGGCACGGCCAGCGCGGTGGCGAGAGCGCATGTGCTGACCAGCCGCATCACTGCTTGCCCCCTACCGCGCGGTTCATCGCGATCGCATATTCGCCGGTGATGCCCGTCGCCTTCATGCCCACCACATCGTCGGCGCTCAGCGCGCGATAGCCCGCCGCCGCCAGGCTGCGCACATAGGCGCCATCGACCCCCAACGCCTTGCACGCGATCGCATCGTCGACTTTCGTCAACACGAGTGCCTCGGATTTGAGATCGCGGACATAGGCGGGGGTGACCTCCAGCGCTGCCGCGGCGATCAGGTCGTCGCTATCCTTCGGCTTCACCCCGGCGTCGGTCAGCCCGTCGGCCAGCGCAATCGTCGCATCGACCATCAGCATCGCCAGCATGTCGCTGCGCCGGTCGGGTGCCAGCCCGCGCGCGTCCAGCGCCGCCTCGAACCCGGGGTCCGACGTAAAGCGGCAACTGCCGCCGCCCTCGAACGCGCGGGTCAGCGTGCCGCTGCACGCGAGCGTCCCGGCCTCGTGCATCACAGTGAACGCCACGGGACCGGCGGCGGCCCCGATTGCGGTGCGGGCGGCTGCCAGTCCGGCGCGGGGGCTGCCCAGCGACAGGCTGCTGCTCGATCCTTTGTGGCTCACCCGCAATTGCGGATGCTTGTTGCCGGGCTGCGCCTTCCATTCGATGCCGGTCATCACCAGCGGGTCAGCGGCGCTGCTCGGCGCAGCGCAGGCGATGGTTGTGACGAGCGCAGCAGCCGCGGCGATCATGGGGGTTTTCATGGGGTCACTCCTGGGGCCGGCGCCGGACGAGCGTCATTGCTCGCCCCCGCAGCGGCGTTTCAAAACATGGGTTCGATCAACGATATTCAGGCTTGGACGAGCGTCCGAACGTCAGTCGGTCGGCGGCTCTGGTGGCTCGGGTGGTTGGGCAAACTCGATCCGCGCGAGCCGGCCATCGCCGCTGCGCGCTTCCATCACCCCGCCTGGGCCGAGGCGGACCATCGCGCCGCGATGCGACCTCGCGGCTGCGGGTTTCGGCTTGGCGCTCGCGCGGGACATCCCGGTGGCGCGCAGTTCGATCGCGTCATCGGCGCTGCGCATCTTCACGCCCGCCTTTTGCATGTCGGTGACGAAGTCGCAGTCGATCCCCATCGCGCGCAGTGCGACGACATCGTCGATGCCGATGTCGGGGAAATGCGTTTTCATGTCGCGGGCGAAGGCAGGTTCGATGTGCAGCGCCGACGCGCCGATCAGATCGCCGACATCGACCTCCGGAAAGATCTGGCGCATCGCCCGGATATAGGCGGGATCAACCCCGCTCGCCTTGGCCGAAATAATCTCGCCCGCGCTCATCGGCCTGCCGTGCTCGCGCATCTGGGCGACATAGTCGGGCGTCGCCCCCACCGCGTGCAGGCTCAGCAACTGTGCGGCGCTCAGCTGCCGTTCGGTCGCGGCGGCCTCGGCCACCGCCTCGTCCCTGACCGCCGTCGCCCGCGCCTTCGTCACGGTCGCAACCTTTTGCGCCGCGACCGCCGCTATCCGGGCGTCTTTTGCCGTGGCCCGCTCATCGGCCGCGGTGGCCGAAAAGGCCGCGAGCGGCGCGGTCAGTCCAGCCAGCACGACCAGGCTCGCCAGCACCCAGCTCGCGCTCGCCGGTCCGCGTTTCAGA
>JAHCKJ010000141.1 GCA_026125835.1 Sphingopyxis sp. | reverse complement strand
CGACGAACCGACCAACGATCTTGATACCGAAACGCTCGCCGCACTCGAAGAAGCACTCGAAAATTTCGCGGGCTGCGCGGTGGTGATCAGCCACGACCGCTTCTTCCTCGACCGCCTCGCGACGCACATTCTGGCGTTCGAGGGCGACAGCCATGTCGAATGGTTCGAGGGCAATTTCGAAGCCTATGAGGAGGACAAGATCCGCCGTCTTGGGGAGGGCGCAACGCGCCCGCACGCGACGACTTACAAAAAACTGTCGCGCTGACCGTTATGGGCGATAGCGCGGCTATATCGTCGAGCGCCATCCGCATGGATGCGGATGCGCTCAACGCGTTCATGGCCGAGGCTTTCCCTCAATCGGAGCCGGGATCGCGCGGTTATGTGGTCTCGGCCGTGCCCGGCCATGTGCAGGCGCGGATGGACCCAACCGACAAGGCGCTCCGCCCTGGCGGACTGATTTCGGGGCCGACGCAGATGGGCTTCGCCGACATGGCGGCCTATGCGCTCGTGCTCGCGCATATCGGGCCGGTGGCGATGGCGGTGACGAGCGCGCTCAATTATCAATTCCTGCGGCCGTGCCGTCCGGGATCGCTGTTCGCCGATGCGTACATGCTGCGCCTCGGCAAACGGCTTGCGGTCATGGATGTGCGGATATGGACCGATGATCCGATAAAGCCGGTCGGGCAGGCGAACGTGACCTACGCGATCCCCTGACCGCTGCGGGTCATGCCGGCCCGAACCGGCCGGTCGCGTCGTCCAGAACGTGCAGCACCCCGTCGCTGATCGCGAAAAAGGCGCCGCGCAATTTCAGCGTCCCGCGCGCTTCCTTCTCCTGAATGCAGGGGAAAGTGCGAAGATTCGCGAGGCTGACGCGCACCGCCGCCATTTCCATCGCACGGCCCGCTTCGCCGCTGTCGATGTCGCCATGCTCGGCTCGCACCGCGTCCCGCGCGTCGTCGAGCAGCGCGATCCAGTCGGCGATGAAGCCGCCGCGGCCAGGCTCGGCGCCTGCCATCGTGCGGTGGAGCGCCGCATGGCAACCACCGCACAGGCCGTGGCCCATGACGACGATTTCCTCGACCTTCAGGAACTGAACGGCAAATTCCAGCGCCGCCGACACGCCGTGGCGCCCCGGCGTCGTTTCGAACGGGGGAACCAGCGCCGCGACGTTGCGGACGACAAAAATTTCGCCGGGGTTGGTATCAAAAATCTGCGACGGTTCAACGCGGCTGTCGGAGCAGGCGATCACCATCACCTTGGGCGCCTGGCCCTCAGCCAGCCCCTCCCAACGCTCGCGCTGTTCCTGCCAGCCGCCGTTACGGAAACGACGATAACCGTCGATCATATCTGCAAAGTGAGTCATGCACGCGCCTTAGCATAGCTAGGGAGGTTGAGAAGAGGCGCGTGCGCGACTATGTGGGCGAAATGAACGCTCCCGCACAGCCCGTTTCGACGCCCAGCCAGCGTACCCGCAAGCCCGACTGGATCCGCGTCAAGGCGCCGACCAGCCCCGGCTATGCCGAAACGCGCAAGCTGATGCGCGAGCTCAACCTCCATACGGTGTGCGAAGAAGCGGCGTGCCCGAACATCGGCGAATGCTGGACCAAAAAGCATGCGACGGTGATGATTCTGGGCGACACCTGTACGCGCGCCTGCGCCTTTTGCAACGTCAAGACCGGGATGCCGCGTCCCGTCGACCTGCTCGAACCCGAGCATACGGCGATTGCTGCCGCGAAGATGGGGCTGACGCACATCGTCATCACCTCGGTCGATCGCGACGACCTGCCCGACGGGGGAGCGAGCCAGTTCGTCAAGGTTATCCAGGCGCTGCGCCGCGAGACGCCGCAGACGACGATCGAAATCCTGACCCCCGATTTCCGCAACAAGCCCGAAAGCGCGGTCGCCGCGATCGTCGATGCCCGCCCCGACGTCTATAACCATAATCTGGAAACCGTGCCGCGGCTCTATCCGACAATCCGTCCCGGCGCACGCTACTACGCCTCGCTCCGCCTGCTCGAAAGCGTCAAGCGCCGCGATCCGTCGATTTTTACCAAATCGGGGATCATGCTGGGGCTGGGCGAAGAACGGATGGAGGTGCATCAGGTGATGGACGACATGCGCAGCGCCGACATCGATTTCATGACGATGGGCCAATATCTCCAGCCGACGCCGAAGCATGCGAAGGTGATCGACTTCGTGACGCCGCAGGCGTTCGACGCCTACGCGCAGATCGCGCGCGCCAAGGGCTTCCTGCAGGTCGCTTCGTCGCCGCTGACGCGTTCCAGCTATCATGCCGGCGATGATTTCGAGCGGATGCGGGCCGCGCGCGCGGCGCAGCTGGCACGCGCCGCCGGCTGATACCGCTCTTGCCCAGACATCACGAAACCCGCGTCCTGCCCTACAGCGCCGAACAGATGTTCGCGCTGGTCACCGATATCGCGCGCTATCCCGAGTTTCTGCCATGGGTCGTCGCACTCCGCATCCGCAGCGACAGCGAGCATGAGGCGGTCGCCGACATGATCGTCGGTTTCAAAGGGCTGCGCGAAAGCTTTTCGTGCCGCGTCCACAAGGAGCGCCCGCGCGAGGTCACCGTGACCTATATCGACGGTCCGATGCGGCACCTCGACAACCGGTGGCAATTCACGCCGACCGATGGCGGCGGCTGCCGCGTCGATTTCATGGTCGACTTCGCCTTTCGCAACCGGATGTTCGAAGCCCTTGCCGGACAGATGTTCGATAAGGCGCTGCGCAAGATGATCGCCGCGTTCGAAACGCGCGCCGATGCGCTTTACGGCGCCGGCAGCGCGATGTCGTCGGACGGGCGCAGCTCGTCGCGTTCGGGCTGAAGCAGATCCAGCGCAAACAGCGTTGCGGCGTGCCGGATCGCCCCGCGGTCCGCGCCATCGAACTGGACGCGCTGGGTGAAATAATCGTCGGGATCCTGACCGCGCAGCGCGCGCGCGAACACGACCAGGCCGACGGGTTTCTTTTCCGAACCGCCGCCGGGACCGGCAATGCCGGTGATCGCCACCGCGATATCGGCATCGCTGTTCGCCAGTGCCCCCGTCGCCATTGCCCATGCCGTGGCGAGCGAAACTTCGCCGAACGTTTCCAGAATCTCGCTGCTGACGTCGAGCTGGGATTGCTTGGCGTGACCCGAATAGGTGATGAATCCTGCCGAAAACACATCCGAGCTACCGGCGATGTCGGTGAGCGCCGCGCTGACCATGCCGCCGGTGCAGCTTTCCGCCACTGCGATCTTGCGACCCGCCGCGCGGTTGTTCGCGAGTACGCGGGTGGCCAGTTCGTCGCGCGCGGCGAGGCGCGATTCTTCGCTATCGGGCACGGTTTCAATTCTCCGGAAGTCGCAGGGTCGCGGCGGCCTGTGCGGCGATCCCCTCGCGGCGGCCGGTAAAGCCCAGCCGCTCGGTCGTCGTTGCCTTGACGCTAACGCGTTCGCACGGAATCGCAAGAATTTCGGCGATACGCGCCCGCATGGCGGGTCGATGCGGACCGATCTTCGGTGCTTCGGCGATGATCGTCAGGTCGACATGCTCGATCTGCCCGCGACGCTCGGCAACGCGGCGCGCGGCGAATTCCAAAAAGCGGTGCGAAGCCGCGCCGCGCCATTGCGGGTCGCTCGGCGGGAAATGGTCGCCGATATCTCCGTCCGCGAGTGCGCCGAGGATCGCATCGGTCAGCGCGTGGAGTGCGACGTCGGCATCGCTATGGCCTTCAAGTCCATGACTATGCGGGATTTCTATGCCGCCAATCCACAAGGGCTTGCCCAGCACCAGCCGATGCACGTCATAACCCATGCCGACCGCGGTTCGTGTCATCGCATCGATCCCCAATAGCCCCGTAAGAATCGCCATATCGTCGGCATATGTCAGTTTGTGGAGCCGCGCGTCACCTGGCACGGCAGCCACATCGATGCCGAGCCGACGCACCATCTGCGCATCGTCGGTGGCCGAACCTTCCTGGGCGCCATCATGCGCGCGCCGCAGCATGGCCAGCCGGAACGCCTGGGGCGTCTGAACGCGAGCAAGGCCGTTGCGATCGACAACATCGCCCGCCAAATCGGTTCGCTGCTCGACCAGCGTGTCGGGGACCGGCAGCACCGGGATCGCCGCGTGATGCGTGTCGAGCGCCGCCAGCATCCGGTCGATCACGGCGGCGGACACGCCGGGGCGCGCAGAGTCGTGGACCAGCACGCGCGCGTTGTCACGACGGTCGGCCAGCCCCGCCAGCGCATTCGCGACCGACTCCTGCCGCTCCCGGCCCGGCGGCGCCGATAACCAGCCGTCGGGGAGCCCGCCGACCGCCGTCACGACGTCATCATCCGCCACCAGAACCCCGCTGGTTATCGAAGGATGTCGGGCCAAGGCATCGAGACTCCAGCGCAGGACCGGCTTGCCGCCCAGCAAGGCCAGTTGCTTGGGCGTACCGAGCGCGGCGCGCGTGCCGGTGCCCCCGGCGAGCAGGATCGCAAGGGCCGGGGCGGCGGAAGCGGGCGAAGAGTCGGTCATCAGCCGCGCCGGTTAGCGCAGCCGCGCCTTGCGGGAAAGCGGCTTAGCGTGTAGGGGCTGCTCAAATTTTAGGCAATTTCGACGAAAGCTCCCGCTATGGCGCCGCTGCGGCCCATTCAGATCGGCAATATCACCATCGCGGATCCGGTGATCCTCGCGCCGATGACGGGCGTCACCGACCTGCCGTTCCGCAAGCTTGTGCGCTATTACGGCTCGGGGCTCAACGTCACCGAAATGATCGCCAGCCAGGCGGCGATCCGCGAAACGCGCCAGTCGATCCAGAAAGCGGCGTGGGACCCGGTCGAAGAGCCGGTATCGATGCAGCTCGTCGGCTGCACCCCCTATGAAATGGGCGAAGCGGCGAAGCTCAACGAGGATCGCGGTGCGTCGATCATCGACATCAATATGGGCTGCCCGGTGCGCAAGGTGACCAACGGTGACGCGGGTTCGGCGCTGATGCGCGACCTGAAGCTTGCCGCCGCGCTGATCGACAGCTGTGTGAAGGCCGTTTCGGTGCCGGTGACCGTCAAGATGCGCATGGGCTGGTGTCACGACAGCCTGAACGCCCCCGAACTTGCTCATATTGCCGAGGATCTGGGCGCCAAGCTCGTCACCGTCCACGGCCGCACGCGCAACCAGATGTACCGCGGCGAGGCGGACTGGGGTTTCGTCCGCAAGGTCAAGGACGCGGTGTCGATCCCGGTCATCGTCAACGGCGATATCTGCTCCGCCGCCGACGCCCGCACCGCGCTGGCGCAGAGCGGCGCCGATGGCGTCATGATCGGCCGCGGTGCCTCTGGGCGCCCGTGGCTGCTCGGCCAGGTGATGGCGGCGCTGCGCGGGGAGGGCGATCGGCCCGACCCCGGTCTCGACGAACAATATGACGTCATTACATCGCATTATCGCGCGATGATCGACCATTATGGCGAGGTGACGGGTGTCAATATGGCGCGCAAGCACCTCGGCTGGTACGTCAAGGGGCTGCACGGGTCAGCCGAGTTCCGCAACAAGGTCAACCAGATCCCGAGCAGCCGCGGGGTGCTGGAGGCGCTGGAAGCGTTTTACGGCCCGCATCTGACCAAGGCCGCTGCGTGACCGCGCTGACGTCGAGCATCCCGGCGTTCGACCATGACGAACTGATCCACTCGCACCCCGTACCCACCCTGCTGATCGACCGCGGCGGGGTGGTCCTGTTCGTCAACGCCGCCGCCGAACAGCTTTGCAACGTCAGCCGCTCGGCGATGGTCGGCCGCGTCGTTTATGACGTCATCCAGATGGATCGCAGCTATCGTCGGCGCATGAGCGATACCGCTACATCGGCCTTGTTCGCGCATCGGGCCGAAATTTCGGTCGGTGGGCGCCGGTCGGTTTTCGTCGACATGCAGATGGTTCCCTATGGCCACAGCGGGCATCGCATATTGGCGTTGGTTCCGGCG
>JAHCKJ010000140.1 GCA_026125835.1 Sphingopyxis sp. | reverse complement strand
CCCGCCGGCCGCCGCCCATTGGCCCGCACCGCTGGTCGCGGCGAGCGCGCCGATCAGGAAATGGCTGCGGTCGCCGAACTGGGCCACGAGCATCCGGCCCGCGAGCGCCGCAGGACGCGCCGTCAGGGCGGCGACCGCCGCCGCCGCGGTCCGCCCGCGCCAGATCAACCCGGCGGCGGCGGAGAACATGGCGAACGCCACGAGCAGCGCCGCCACCCCCTGTCCGACCAGCCGGTTGGCGACTGCCCCGGCGACCGCCGCGACCGATGCATGGACGATGAAGGCCGTATAAAATACCGCAACGACGACGCGCCGGTCGGACCGCGCGCCGACCAGCTGCGACAGAAAAATCCCGCTGCGTCCGTCGGCATTGGCGAGCAGCACCGCCACCAGTGCCAGCATGATTGCATCCATGGCGACGGGTCTGGATCGTCAGGCGCTGGCGGTCAATGGCCGAGGCGCATCGCAACCGATGCCAGCCAGGCCTCCTCGGCCGCGGCAGGCAGCGGCCCGCGCGGCAGGCTGGCCGCGTCGCTCATGGCATCGAGGTAGGTCAGGATCGCGGCGCGATAGCCGCCGCCCGCGACCGCCGATTCCAATCGGCTCGCCAGCGTCTCGACCGCGGCAAAGCCGTTGTCGCGCGCCAGACAGCGAATGTCGTCGATCCCCTGGACGATCTGCGCCAGCGCGCAATGCGGCAAGGCTTCGGCGAGCGCGCCGATCTGGCCGGTAATCCGGTACTGGATGTCGGGATATGGGTCGGTCCGGGTCTGCATCACTCACCCCCTGTCCTTTGGATGACGATGCGCCGATATGGTTAACAGGCGGTTAGCGATGCCCGGCGGCGACCGGCTGCCCCTGTTTGCTGCGATACATGTCGCGGTCGGCCGCGGCCAATATGTCCGATTCGGTCATGCCGGTTTGCAGCATCGCGATGCCGAAACAGGCCGACAGCGGGATTTTGTGGCCATCGTATAGCGCCGGACCGGCCGACAGCACCTCGCCCAGCCGGGCGGTCTGCGCGCGGGCACCCTCCTCGCTCGACTGGTCGAGGATCAGCCCGAATTCGTCGCCGCCGATGCGCGCCGCAACATCAGTCGCGCGGATCGATTCGGCGAGCCGCTTGGCAATCTCCATCAACGCAAAGTCGCCCGCCGCGTGGCCAAAGCTGTCGTTGATATATTTCAGCTGGTTGACGTCGACGAACACCACCGCGGCGCGCTCGGCGTGGCGCTCGAACCGGGCGATCCGGTGATGGATCGCGGTCAGGAAATAACGGCGGTTGAACAGCGGGGTCAGCGTGTCGCGCTCCGACACGCGTTCCAGCTCGGCAACGGCGATCTTCAACACGCGGTTTTCGCGGCGCAGTGCGTCGCGTTCCCGGCGGACATCCCGCAACTGGTCTTCGATAGAGGCGATGGGTGCGGCGCCGAACTGATCGACCGCAATCCGTGCCCCCCCTACGCTATCCATTCGACATCCCCGCAAGCGATTCCCGTGGCCCCGGCGCCGGGGCCGGTGCTTTCCAGCCCGCAACCCTAGCCGCGACTTGATACCAATCGGTAAACGACGACAAAAGCGTATCACCGCGGCACGGCGTTGCCCGCGCGCGATGCAGTCGCTAGGGGGAAGGCGGCGGCGATTCATGGACGGCGCGCCGAGCAGGGCAGGAGGGATGGAATGGGCGAAACCGCCCCCGTAATCGGCGTCATCATGGGCAGCCAGTCGGACTGGCCGACGATGGCCCATGCGGTTCACATCCTCGAACAGCTCGGCATCGCGCACGAGGTGCGGATCGTGTCGGCACACCGCACCCCCGACCGGCTGGTCGACTATGCCAAAAGCGCGGCGGACCGCGGCCTCCAGGCGATCATCGCAGGCGCGGGTGGCGCCGCGCACCTGCCCGGCATGATCGCGTCGATGACGCGGGTGCCGGTACTCGGCGTCCCCGTCCAGTCGGCGACGCTGAACGGGGTCGACAGCCTCTATTCGATCGTCCAGATGCCCGGCGGCATTCCGGTCGCGACCTTTGCGATCGGCAAGGCGGGCGCGACCAACGCAGGCCTGTTCGCCGCCGCTTTGCTCGCCAACAACGACCCCGGTCTGGCGGCGCGTCTCGACGAATGGCGCCACGCCCAGACCGAAGCGGTCGCCCCCACGCCGGTTCGCGAGGGCTGATCGCGTTGCTGCCCCCCGGCTCGACGATCGGCATTCTCGGCGGCGGCCAGCTCGGCCGGATGCTTGGCGTTGCCGCCGCACAGCTCGGTTATCAGGTGCATATCTACGCCCCAGACCAGGAAAGCGTCGCGGCCGCGGTCGCGGCGCATCATACGCGCGCGGCGTGGGACGACGAACCGCGCCTCGCCGCCTTTGCCGCGGGGTGCGCCGCGGTGACGATCGAGTTTGAAAATGTTCCGGTCGACACGGTGCGTTTGCTGTCGGGGCATGTGGCGGTGCGCCCCGGCGCGCAGGCGCTGGAAATCGCGCAGGACCGGCTGACCGAAAAAAATTTCGTGGCCGGGCTTGGCGGGCGCCCCGCCCCCTTCGCCGCCGTCCCGGACCGCGCCGCGCTGGCCGCCGCGCTGGCCGAGATCGGCGCCCCGGCGATCCTGAAAACGCTGCGCCTGGGCTATGACGGCAAGGGACAGGCGCGCCTGATGGCCTCCGCCGACGCCGACACCGCCTGGGAGGCGATCGACCGCCACGCCGCCATCCTCGAAGGCTTTGTCACCTTCGCGCACGAATTTTCGGTGCTGCTGGTGCGCGGCATCGACGGCGAGACGCGCTTTTGGGACAGCAGCGTCAATGTGCACAAGGACGGCATCCTCGCCACCTCCAGCCTGCCGCCGCCGCCCATCGTCCGCGACCAGCAGGACGAAGCGCGCGCGCTGATGGCGCGGATCGCCGACGATCTCGACTATGTCGGCGTGCTCACCGGCGAGTTTTTCGCCACCGACGATGGCCCGGTGTTCAACGAGATGGCGCCGCGCGTCCACAACAGCGGCCACTGGACGATCGAGGGCGCGGTGACCAGCCAGTTCGAAAACCATATCCGCGCGATCGCCGGGCTGCCGCTCGGCAGCACCGCGACCACCGCGCTGCCCGTCACGATGCGCAACCTGATCGGCGGCGACATCGACACCGTTCCCGCGCTCCTCGCCGACGGCAACGCGCACGTCCATCATTATGGCAAGGCCGAGGTTCGCAACGGGCGCAAGCTCGGCCACGCGACATGGGTGGGAACCAACCCCCCATGAACCACCCCGAAATCACCCTGATCCTCGCGCGCGCCGCCAATGGCGTGATCGGCGCCGACGGCAAGATGCCCTGGCACCTGCCCGCCGATCTTCGCCGTTTCAAGCAGCTGACGATGGGCCGCCCGATGATCATGGGGCGCAAGACCTTCGACAGCCTGCCCGCGGTGCTCGAAGGCCGCCGCCACATCGTCCTCACCCGCGACCCCGACTGGCAGGACGAGGGCGCCGAGCCGGTCGCCAGCGTCGAGGAAGCGCTGAAACTGGCGAATGCCCCGCATGTGATGGTGATCGGCGGCGCCGAGATCTATCGCCTGTTCCTGCCGCTGGCCGACCGCATCGAACTCACCGAGGTCGCGCTTGAGCCGAAGGGCGACGCAGTGATCGCCTATCCCGACGCGGGATGGCGCGAAGTGGCGCGCGAAGATCATCCCGCCGACGAGGCGGGGCGCCCCGCCTACAGCTTCGTCACGCTGACAAGGACATAGACATGCGCCGCTGGTTGACCGGAATCCTCCTCGTTGTCGCGCTCGCGGCGCTCGCCTTCTTCGCGCTCGCCCCCGGCATGATCGAGCGTGGCACCAACCGGATCGACGGCAAGCCGCTGCCCGCGGTCAGCGAACGCGCCAAGGCGCTGCACGCAACATTGACGATCGTCGACCTGCACAGCGACACCCTGCTGTGGAAACGCGATATGCTGGACCGCGCGACACGCGGTCATATGGACCTGCCGCGGCTGCAGGACGGCAATGTCGCGCTGCAAATCCTGTCGAGCGTCACCAAGTCGCCCAAGGGGCAGAATTACGACGCGAACAGCGGCGACACCGACAATATCACCAGCCTGGTGATCGCGCAGCTCCAGCCGGTGCGGACGTGGAACTCGCTGCTCGAACGCTCGCTGTGGCACGCCGAGAAACTCCACCGCGCGGTCGCGGCATCGGACGGCAAGCTGCGCGCGGTTGCCACCATCGCCGATCTCGACGCGCTGCTTGCGGCGCGCAGGGGCAAGCCGCTGACCACCGGCGCGCTGCTCAGTATCGAAGGATTGCAGAATCTCGGGGGCAAACTCGCCAACCTCGACAAGCTCTACGCCGCGGGCTTCCGCATGGCAGGGCTCACCCACTTCTTCGACAATGACCTCGCCGGGTCGATGCACGGCCTGAAAAAGGGCGGCCTCACCCCCTTGGGGCGCCAGGTCGTCACCGCGATGGAGGCGAAGGGCATGGTCGTCGACATCGCGCATTGCAGCGAAGCGTGCGTCACCGACATCCTCGAAATGGCGCGCCGTCCCGTCGTGTCGAGCCACGGCGGGGTGCAGGCGACGTGCCAGGTCAACCGCAACCTTTCCGACGACCAGATCCGGGGGGTCGCCGCGACCGGCGGCCTGATCGGCATCGGCTATTGGGACGCCGCGATCTGCGATACCTCGCCCGCCAGCATCGCCAAGGCGATGAAGCACGTCCGCGACCTCGTCGGCATCGACCATGTCGCGCTCGGCAGCGACTATGACGGCGCCACCACCGTACGCTTCGACACGTCGAAACTGGTGCAGGTCACCCAGGCGCTGATCGACGCCGGGTTCAGCGACGCCGAAATCCGCGCCGCGATGGGCGGCAACGCGGTCCGCGTACTGCGGGCGGGCCTCGTCCCGCTGACGCCGCCGGCGCCGTGAAGCGTCCCTGCCAAACCGTTCGCCCTGAGTTTGTCGAAGGGCCGTTCTTTCTTTTGACGCCGCACGAAGGAAGAACGGTGCTTCGACAAGCTCAGCACGAACGGAGAGAGGTGGTCCCATGATCCGCCTCGACGGCCACACCCGCATCCCCGACCCCCTGCGCGGCGGCGTGATCGCGCTCGGCAATTTCGACGGCTTCCACGCCGGGCATCAGGCGGTCGTCGGCCGCGCCGTGCGCCACGCGCGCGACGAGGCGCGCCCGGCGATCGTCGCGACCTTCGACCCGCATCCGGTGCGCTTCTTCAAACCCGACGTGCCGCCGTTCCGCCTGACCACGCTCGACCAGCGGCAGGAACTGTTCGCCGCCGCGGGCGCCGACGCGATGCTTGTCCTGCCCTTCGACGCGGCGCTCGCGGCGACGACGGCGGAGGATTTCATCACCGGCCTGCTCCTCGACCGTTACGGCGCCGCGGGCGTCGTCACCGGCGCCGACTTCATGTTCGGCAAGGGCCGCGGCGGCGATGTCGTGACGCTGGCCGACCACGCCCGCCGCCTGGGCTTCTTCACCGAAATGGTCGCGCCGGTCGAGGACGATGCGGTGATCTCGTCGAGCCGTATCCGCGAGGCGCTGCAGGCGGGCGACTGCAAGACCGCGGCGCGCCTGCTCACCCGCCCCTTCACCGTGCGCGGGCGCGTCGAGCATGGCGACAAGAACGGCCGCCTGCTCGGCTTTCCGACCGCCAATATCGACATGGGCAATTACCTGCGCCCGAAATACGGCATCTACGCCGTCACCGGGAAACTGCCGGACGGGCGGATCCTGAAAGGCGCCGCCAACCTCGGCATCCGCCCCAGCTTCGTGCCCCCAAAGGAACTGCTCGAACCGCATTTCTTCGACTTCGCCGGGGATCTGTACGGACAGGAAATCGACGTCGCCTTCCACGCCTTCATCCGGCCCGAGGCAAAGTACGACAGCATGGACGCGTTGATGGCGCAGATCGCAGCAGATTGCGACGCGGCGAAGGCGCTGCTCGCCGGGGTTTAAGTTGATTCGCGCAGAGACGCAGAGGACGCAGAGGAAACGGGTTCACGCGGAGGCGCGGAGAAGAATGATTGGCGGCTTTGC
>JAHCKJ010000014.1 GCA_026125835.1 Sphingopyxis sp. | reverse complement strand
CCGTAATTCTGCCCCGCATCGGCCAGAAAGCGGGTGAGCTCGCGCGCCGATATCGCAAAGGCAAAGGGCGAATCGCCATCGTCGGCGCGCGTGATCGCCGAATTGATCCCGGCGATGCGCCCGCATCGGTCGACGAGCGGCCCGCCCGAATTGCCGCGCGATATTTTCGCGGTGTGGATCAGCATCGCGACCCCGTCGACGCCCTGGGTGTTGGAAAAATTGCCCTCGCTGCGCGTCGGGGTGCGCGGGGTGATATAGTCGTTGGCGCTGCGCGCGGTCGCGAGGTCGACATTGCCCGGATAGCCGAGCGCAACGATATCGGCGCCCGATTCGAGCGGACCGGTATAGACCGCGGCGGCGGGCAGGCGGGTGCCGCTGATCTCGATCAGCGCCAGATCGCGCGCGGTGTCGATCGCGATCAGCTTGGCGGCATAGCTTTTCTGCCCCTCCGACGGCACGATGCCCAGCGCGACATTGTTCGGATATTTGGCCGCCGATTCGACGACATGCGCGTTGGTGACGATCCGCGTCGGCGACACCGCAATGCCGCTGCCATGCCCGAAGCCGACGACTTCGCCATCGACCATCGCGACGGTCACGACGCGCACGACGCTGCGCGACGCGGCGCTGATGTCGTCGGCGGCGTGCGCGGGCAGGATGAGGGCAAAAAGGGCGAGGAGCAGGGGGAGGAGGCGGGTCATGGCGCGCACCCTAACCGGGCCAACTTTGAACGCAAGCATCGGGACGCACCGGGTAGCGCGGCATGGCAAGACGGCCCCACCGAAGAAAAAGGAATGATCCGATGACTTATATGATCGAAGGGCTCTCCCCCGACCCGTTCGCTCCCTTGTTCGCCATGGACGATGCGAACTTGGCTGCGATCAATGCGCGCCGTGTTACCGCAACCGCTGATATGGGATTTCCCTGCCGGATCAGCCTGCAGGATGCGCGCGCGGGGGAGGAACTGATCCTGCTCCACCACATCAGCCACGATGTCGAAACGCCATATCGCAGCGCTTATGCGATCTATGTGCGGCCGGGTGTCGAAGCGGCACGCTATCGCGATGAACTGCCGCCGGTGTTTGCGGGGCGGCCCATCGCGCTGCGCGCCTTCGATGACGCGGGCATGCTGCAAACCGCGCGGCTCGCGCCGCCGGGCGAGGCGGATGCCGCGATCCGCGACCTGTTCGCCGACCCCGGCATATCCTATATCGACGCGCACAACGCCGCGCATGGCTGTTTCACGGCGCGGATCGAAAGGGACGGGGTATGAGCGCCGCCGAGACCATGACCGACGATGCGCGCTGGGCCGCGGTGCTGCGCCGCGACCGTGCGCTCGACGGGCGGTTCGTCACCGGTGTGCTGACCACGGGTATCTATTGCCGGCCAAGCTGCGCGGCGCGGCATCCGCTGCGTGAGAATGTCCGCTTCTTTGCCGATGGCGTAGCGGCGCGCGAGGCGGGGCTGCGTGCGTGCAAGCGCTGCCTGCCCGACGATGTCGCCCGCGACGAGGGGGCGGTGCTGGCAGCGATTCAGGCGATCAAGGCGAGCGAGGAGCCGCTGGCGCTCGCCGACCTGGCCGCCCGCACCGGCTATTCGCCGACACATTTCCAGCGCGTCTTCACCCGCCACACCGGCCTGTCGCCCGCGGCTTACGCCCGCGCGTTGCGCGAGGAACGCGCGCGGCAGGCGCTGAGCGAGGGCGCGCGGGTGACCGACGCGATTTACGACGCGGGCTTTTCGGGGCCGTCGCGTTTCTATGACAATATGGAGGGCCGTATGGGGATGACCCCGTCAGCATGGGTGAACGGCGGCAAGGGTGTCGAAATCCGCTGGGCGGTCGTGCCGACCAGCCTGGGCGACATGCTCGTTGCGGCAACCGGCAAGGGCGTGTGCCGCCTGAGCTTTGCCGAAGGGCGCGAGGCGCTCGAGCAGCGCTTCCCTGCCGCCACGCTGGTTGCGGGCGGCGAAGAATTCGCCGCGCTTCTGTCGCAGGTCATTGAAGCCGTCGAGGCGCCGACGCATGGTTTCGACCATATCCCGATCGACGTGAAAGGGACGGCATTTCAGGAGGCGGTGTGGCGCGAATTGCGCAGGATCCCGGCCGGCGAAACGCGCAGCTATGCCGACATCGCCGCGGCGGTCGGCAAGCCCAAGGCGGTGCGCGCCGCGGGGAGCGCCAATGGCGCGAACAATGTTGCGGTGCTGATCCCGTGCCACCGCGTGGTGCGCAGCGACGGGTCGCTGGGCGGTTATGCCTATGGCCTGCCGATCAAGGACGAACTGCTCCGCCGCGAAGGCGCGCCGGGGCAGGCACGGCTCGATGAATTTTGAGGCGGCGGCGATGACGAGCAAGGAAGCGGCGGTGGCGGTGTGGCACGCGCTGGGCAGCGGCGACGCCGACCGGATCAGGGCGGTGCTGGCCGACGATGCCGAATGGCGCGCGCCAGGCGATAACGCCACCGCGGTGGCACTGGGCGTGACACATCATATGATCGGCGCGGAGGCGATCGTCCGGTTCATTCTCGACGATTATCCGCGGCTGTTCCCGACCGGCATGCAGATCGAACCGATCTCGGTCACCGCCGAGGGCGACCGCGTCGTTTTCGAGCAGCGCCAGAGCGCGACGCTGGCCAACGGGCGCGCCTATGCGCTCGATTATGTGTTCATTTTCGAGATGGCCGGATCGCGCGTTCGCCGTATCCGTGAATATATGGACGCGCGAAGTGGTTATAATCAGATTTTCGGCGCGGCGACGCCCGGCCGGATCGTCTAGCGGACAAGCAAGGGAGTATGTTGATGAGCGATAAGATTGGCGATTTTGCGGCCCTGCATGTTCCGGGCGACCCGCTGATCCTGGTCAATATCTGGGATGCGGGCAGCGCCAGGGCGGTCGCCGCGGCGGGGGCAAAGGCGATCGCGACGGGCAGCTTCGGGGTTGCGGGCGCGCAGGGACGCGCCGATGGCGAGGATTTCCCGCTCGCGGATGTGTTTGAAAATCTGGCGCGCATTTTGGCGGTGACCGATCTGCCGGTCACGATCGACATGGAATCGGGCTATGGCGGCGATCCGGCCGCGGTCGGCGCCTCGGTCGCGCGCGCCAGGGATGCCGGGGCGGCGGGGATCAATATGGAGGACCGGTTGCCCGGCCAGTCGGACCTTTTGCCGGTCGCCGATGCGGTGGCGCGCTATCGCGCCGCGGCCGACACCGGCATCTTCGTCAACGCGCGCTGCGATACCTTCCGCGGCGCCGACGTCGCAAAGGATGGCGACGCGCTGGTCGCCGCGACGCTCGAACGCGCGCGCGCCTATGCCGATGCGGGGGCGGGGTCGCTGTTCGTTCCGTTCCTGCTCGATCCCAAGTGCATCGGCGCGATCTGCGACGCCTCGCCGCTGCCGGTGAACATCCTGCGCGGCAAGGGCGGGCCGACGCACAAGGAACTCGCCGCGCTGGGCGTCGCGCGGATCAGCCACGGGCATCAACCGTGGGCGGCGGCAATGGCGTGGCTCACCGCGCAGGCGACGCAGGTGCTGGGCGGCGCCGAACCCGATTATTGACGGTCAGACGAAACTATAGGGATCGATGTCGATCGCGAGCCGCGCCTTCGCCGGCCAGTCGATGCTGGCGACCCAGTCGCGGATCGTCCCTTGCAGGTCGAAACTGCGCGGGGCGTGGAGGAGCAGGCGGAAGCGGTGGCGGCCGCGCAGCATAGCGAGCGGGGCGGGGGCTGGACCATAGACGGCGAGGCCTTCGGCAACCGGTGCCTTGGCACCCAGTCGCTGCGCGACGCCGCGCGCGACCTCGATGTCTTCCGACGAAATGACGAGCGCGGCAAAGCGGCCATAGGGCGGCGCGCCCGCCTGTTTGCGGGCCGCCGCCTCGGCGGCGTAGAAACCGTCGCGGTCGTTCGCGACGAGCGCGGCCATGACGGGGGCATCGGGGACGCGCGTCTGGATCAGCACCTCGCCGGGTTTCACCCCGCGCCCGGCGCGCCCCGCGACCTGCGCGATCTGCTGGAAGGTGCGCTCGGAAGCGCGCAGGTCGCCGCCGTCGAGCCCGAGGTCGGCATCGACCACCCCGACAAGCGTCAGGTTGGGGAAATGATAGCCTTTGGTGACGAGCTGCGTCCCGATGATGATGTCGACCAGCCCGCCCTCGACATTGTCGACGAACTCGGCGGCTTTGGCGGGTGACCACAGGGTGTCGCTGGTGACGATGGCGACGCGCGCCTCGGGGAAGCGCAGCGCGACCTCGTCGGCGACGCGCTCGACGCCGGGGCCGCACGCGACGAGGCTGTCCTCATCCTCGCATTCGGGGCACAGCCGCGGCAGCGGCATGACATGGCCGCAATGGTGGCGAGCAAGCCGGTGGACGAGGCGGTGCTCGACCATCCACGCGGTGCAATTGGGGCACTGGATGCACGGTGGCCGCAGGTGCGGCAGAGGGTGTGACGGCGCGAAGCCGCGCGGCGGTTGAGGAACAGCAGAATGCTCGCGCGTAAGCGATCGGCAAGCGCGTTGACGAAGGCGGCGGCGCCAGCCGGCAGCGTGCCGGTCAGGGCAGGTCGCTGCGCATGTCGATCGCGGCGAGATCGGGCAGCGATCGCGCCGCCGAAGCGCGCAGGCAGCTGGATATGGCGATACCGCCCCGCCTCGACCATCGCGAGGCTTTCGAGCGCCGGGGTGGCGCTGGCGAGGATCACCGGCAGCCCCTCGAAATGCCCGCGCATCACCGCGACGTCGCGTGCGTGGTATCGGATACCGTCCTCCTGCTTGAAGCTCGTCTCAGCTGCGCCTCGTCTACCGACGACGATCGCCGAGCCTGGCGTAGGGCAGGAACAGCGCAGAGCGCGCGCCGACGACGATCCGGGCCTCGCCGCTGGCGATCGCGTACCAGGCACGGCGACGCTCGGCCTGGCGCAGCCCGCTATGCCAAGCCACCGGTTCGCAGCCGAAGCGTGCAGCAGGTCAGCATCGGTTCGGTCAGCGCGATCTCGGGAGTCAGCACGAGCGCCTGCTTGCCCGCATCGATTGCCGCCGCGATCGCCTCCATATAGACTTCGGTCTTGCCCGATCCGGTGACGCCGTCGAGCAGCAGCGTCTCGAATTTCTCGGTGGCAACCGCGTCCCTCAGCTGCGCGGCGGCGGCCGTCTGTTCGGCGGACAGGTCGGGCGGTGCGAACGCGGGGTCGGGTGCGGGATCTAGCTGGTCGGCCGACACGCTCACCGCTTCGAGCGCGCCGTTCTGGACGAGGCCGCGGATTACCGCCTCGCTCACCTCGGCCAGCGCGGCAAGTTCGCGCACCGTCCCCTGCCGCTCGCCGATCGTTTCGAGCGCCACCGTCCGCTGCGGCGTCATGCGCGCAGGCAACTCGCCCGTCGCGCGATATTCGACGATCGGGCGCTTGGCGTCGGCAAAGGCGACCCCCGGCAGCACCATGCGCAGCACCGACCCCGGTGGCGCGAGATAATAGTCGCTGGTCCATTCGACCAGGCGGCGCAGCGGCGCGGCGATCGGGGGAACGGCGACGACCTCGTAAAGATTGCGCAGGCGATTGTCGCCGACCGCCTCGGGCGCGCCAAAGCTTTTATCCTCCCACACCACGCCGCCCATCCGCCGCGGACCGAGCGGCGCGATGACGACGCTGCCGAGCGGCGCCTCGCTGCCCTGCGGAACACGATAGTCGAGCGGGCCGAGGGCGGCGGTAAGGAGGAGGACGCGGGCGCGGGTCATGGGTGGGGCAGGATATAGGGTGGCATGTAAAATAGGAAAGCGCGCTAAACCTCGCCCAGCCGATATCCGATCCCGGGTTCGTTGCGGATCAGGGTCGGCGCTGACGGATCAGCCTCCAGCTTCAGCCGCAGCGCGCGTACCACGACGCGCAAATAATCGCTGTCGCCGACATGCGCCGGTCCCCAAACGCGGCGCAGCAGGTCGGCGTGGGTGACAAGGCGGCCGCCCGCGCCGATCAGCACTTCCATCACTGCAAACTCGCGCGGGGTCAGCGCGACCTGTTTACCCCCCAGCCGCAAGTCATGGCGCGCCGGGTCGATTGCGAGCGCGCCATGGCGCAGCACCCCGTCGGCTGCGATCGCGCGCCCGGCGCGGCGCAGCGCCGCGCGCAATCGCGCGAGCAGTTCGTCACCGTCGAAAGGCTTGGTAACATAATCGTCGGCGCCCAGGTCTAGCGTCGCGATCTTGTCGCTGGTCGCATCGCGCGCCGTCAGCACGATCAGCGGCCCGGTCATTCGCTGACGCAACGCAGCGATGAGCTCGATACCGTCCATGTCGGGCAGGCCCAAGTCGATGATCGCCGCGTCGGGAACCGCGTGCTCGACCTCGGCCAGCGCGGTGCGCGCCGTCGCCGCCGGAACTGCGCCGAACCCGCCGCGTTCAAGGACCGCCGCCACCAGCCGCAGAATGGCGGCCTCGTCGTCGACGACCAGCACACGCGTCATGCGACCGTGACCTGACGCTGCGGTAAGGCGAGGGTGAAACGCGCTCCGCCACCCGGTGCCGCGCCGGCGCTTACGGTCAACGCCATGGCGTCGGCAAATCCCTTGACGATCGCAAGGCCAAGGCCGCTGCCGCCATCGCGGTCGCTCCCTGCACCCCGCGCGAATCGGTCAAAGAGCCGGTCTTGCAGGTCATCGGCAATGCCGACGCCGTCGTCGTCGACGTGCAGCTGGATGCTGCCGTCCTCTGGGCTCGCCGAGATCGCGATTCGGGCGCGGGCATGGCGCTGCGTTGCGCCACGATCAGATTGACGAGGATATGGGTCAGCAGCACGGGTCGGCGGCGACAGCGGTAGGTCGGCAGGCAGCATCCGTTTCGAAGCCCGTGGGCAGCGAGTGCGCTCCCGCCAGCCAGTCGCGCGGCGTCGATGCAATCGACCAGGTCAACGGCTTCGATCTGCGGGTCGAGCGCCACCCTCGATTCGCGCCGCGCCGACCAGATCGTCATCGTCGCACCAAGCCGATGAACCTGGGCGAGCGCGCGATCCTTTGCCGCCGGATCGCGGTCGCGTCGCGACCTCCGCCCGCCAGCACGGTCAGCGGGGTGCGGAAATCATGCGCCATGGCCGCGAGCAGCGTGCGGCGCAGGGCATCGCGATCCTCCAGCCGCTCGCGGCTCTGGCGTTCGTCCGCCAGCGCGAGCCGGTCGCGCGCCTGCCCGATCAGTCGCGCCAGCGCTTGTAGCTGGGTCATTTCCTCCGCCCTTCGGGTCGTCCCCGACATCGGCCGGGCAACCGCGACCAGCCCGCTGCCGTCCGGATGCCCCGGCGCAAAGGGCAGAAAGCTCCAGTCACTCGCGGGCATGGTGTCGCTGCCATGTCCGGCCGCTTCGGCTCCCTGCAGCGCCCAGCCCGCAGCCGAGAGGTCAAGGCTCGACAGCGCCGAATCCTTTGAGGGCATGGCGTGGCGGTCGATCAGCCGTGCGGTGCCGTATCGCGCCGCGATCCACGCAAGCGCCCGCGTCAGCACGTCGGGGGTGTCGCCGGAGAGCAGGGCGGCGAATTCGGCCTGTTCGGCGTTCGCCGCGGCGCGGGCATTGGCCTCGGCCTCGCGGGCGCGCAGCTCGGCAGCCAACCGGCTCGTCACCAGTGCGACCGCCAGAAACACGGCGACCGTGACGACATGGTCGAAACTGTCGATGCGAAAGGTGAAGCGCGGCGGCAGCAGGAAAAAGTTGAAGGCGAGTGCGCCACCCCCCGCCGCGACGAGCGCAGGGCCGGTGCCAAAGCGCACCGATGCCGCCAGCACCGGCAGCAGAAACAGCAGCGCTGCCGACGCGAGGCCAAGGTGGGGCAGCGCCGCATGGGTGACCAGCGCGACCAGCGCGACCCCGGCAAGGGCAATCAGATAACCGGCGGAGCTGGTGCGCATGGCGGCTTATAGCTCGATTTGCGACCCAAGTTCCACCACACGGTTCGCCGGGATACCGAAGAAGGCGGTCGGATCGGCGGCGTTGCGGTGGAGGAAGCGAAAGATCAGCAGCGGGATCAGCGGCATCCCCGGCCGGGTCGCGGCGCGGATCGCGTTGCGACCGACGAAAAAGGATGCGCCGCCCGTTCCCGTGAGCAAGCCCGCAGCGCCAAGGTCGCTCGGCACGTCGATAGGGTCCATATAACCATAGGTCAGCCGGGCCGCGACGAAACCGCCGACCAGCGGCCGTTGCTCCAGCCGCTCGATTGGCGGCACATGCGGATCGGGCGCGGTGGTGACGGTCAACAGGATATTGCGGGCATGCAGCACCTTGTTGTGCTTCAAATTGTGGAGCAGCGCCGACGGTGCATGATCCTTGTCCTGCGTCAGATAGATGGCGGTACCCTCGACCGTCTGCGGCGGACGTTTGGCCAGCGAAGGTGCGAGGTCGGCCATGACGATGCCCTGTTCGCCGCTGCGCCGCTGCGCCACCGCGCGCCCGCGCCGCCATGTCGCGATCAGCGCGATAATCGCGACCCCGATCAGCAGTGGGACCCAGCCCCCTTCAATCACCCGCAGGATGTTGGCGCCAAAGAAAATCACGTCGATCGCAAAGAAGGGCAGGAACAACAGCGCAGTCCACACCGGCTCCCATTTCCAGCCGCGCCATGCGACGATGAAGGCAAGCATCGTCGTCACGACCATCGTGCCAGTCACTGCGATGCCATAGGCTGCTGCCATGCGGCTGCTGCTCTGGAAGCCGAAGACGAGCAGCAATACCCCGGCGAGCAGCAGCCAGTTGATCACGGGCATATAGATTTGACCGCGCTGGTCGGCCGAGGTCTGGCGGATCGCCATGCGCGGGAACAGGCCAAGCGCGATCCCCTGTTGCGCCAGGGAGTAGGCGCCGGTGATGACGGCCTGGCTGGCGATGATCGTTGCCAGCGTGGCGAGGATGACCAGCGGCGCGCGCAAGGCATCAGGCGCCATGATGAAGAACCAGTCGGCGTTGACGAAAGGCTGTCCCGCGGCTTCGGCGGCCGCCAGCGTCTTGAGTGCAAGCGCCCCTTGTCCCAGATAATTCAGCGAGAGGGACGGCCAGACAAAGCCCAGCCATCCGAGCTGGATCGGCTTTCGCCCAAAATGGCCCATGTCAGCGATCAGCGCCTCGGCCCCGGTGACGGTCAGGAACACCGCCCCGAGCACGAACAGGCCCGTCGTGCCGTGTCCGGCAAGATATTGCGCGGCGTAAACGGGGTTGAAAGCGAGCAGGATCTGCGGCGCATCGGCAATATGATAAAGCCCGAGCGCGGCGAGCGACACGAACCACAAGCCACAGACGGGGCCAAACAGCCCGGCGACGCGCGCGGTGCCGCGCGACTGGATCGCGAACAGCGCGACAAGGATGGCGAGCGCCAGCCCCAGAATGACCGGCAGCGACATCATCGGTCCGATTCCCGGCACCGTCTTCAGCCCCTCGACCGCCGACAGCACCGACAGCGCGGGGGTAATGATCGCATCGCCGAAGAACAGCCCCGCGCCGATCGCGCCCAGGATCAGCACGATCGGCCAGCGGCCGTCGGTCGCGCGGTGGGCCAGCGCCATCAGCGACAGCACACCGCCCTCGCCATGATTGTCGGCGCGGGTCAGGAACAGCACGTATTTCAGCGTCACGACGATGATCAGCGCCCACAGCGCGAGTGACAGCACGCCGATGATGTCATTCGCGCCGATGCTGCTGCCGCTCTGGGCCAGCGCCTCGCGAAACGCGTACAGCGGGCTGGTGCCGATATCGCCATAAACGACGCCGAGAGCACCGAGGGTCAGCGCGGCGAGGGTCGTATTCTTTGCGGTGGTTGCGGTCATGCTCAAGATCCTGTCGCGGGAGAGGGTCGGCATGTGGTGCGGGGGCGCGTTAAGGCGCCATGCGGATGGGGGTAGGTTGCCATTAAAAGCGCGTAAAAAAAGTCGCGTGGCGCCGAAAATTTCGCCAGCTTGGCAAAACCGCGCTACACCGTCCGCATGCGGGAAAAGGAACTGCGCTTCGCCCTGATTTGCTACGGCGGCATCAGCCTCGCCGTCTATATGCACGGCATTACCAAAGAGGTGTGGCGGCTCGCCGCCGCGTCACGCGCCTTTCACGAACGCCGCGCGGTCGACGGCGCCGGCGCCGTCTATCGCGATCTGATCGCCGCGATCGAGGCGAACAGCGCGGTGCGGCTTCGCGTCCTGACCGACATCGTCGCGGGCGCCAGCGCGGGCGGCATCAACGGCATTTTCCTGGCGCGCGCGCTTGCCACCGGCCAGTCGCTCGACCCGCTCACCGATTTGTGGCTGGGCGATGCCGACGTCGACAGCCTGCTCGATCCCGATGCACGGCCGCTGTCCGCGGCGACCAAATTCTGGGCGGTGCCGATCGCCGGCTGGGCGATGAAGAAGCGCGGCAATGTTATCGACCGCACGGTCGGCGTGGCGGCGCAGGAGGAGGTGCGCGCGAAACTGTCGCGGTTCGTCCGGGCGCGCTGGTTCGAACCGCCGTTCGGCGGCGAGATTTTTTCGGGCCTGCTGTTCGACGCTTTCGCCGCGATGGACGGCGGGCCGCAGGGACCGGCGCTGGTGCCCGACGGCCAGCCGGTCGACCTGTTCGTTTCGGTCACCGATTTTGCCGGGCACAGTATGCCGCTGTCGCTCAACAGCCCGCCGCGGGTCAGCGAACAGGAACACCGGCTGATCCTCCACTTTCGCCGTGGCGGCGCGCCGGGCAGCGACCTCGGCGACGTGCCTGCGCTCGCGGCGGCGGCACGCGCGACCGCCAGCTTCCCCGGCGCCTTTCCGCCCTTCACGCTCCGCGAAATCGACCGGGTGATCGAGAAGCGGGCGATCGCCTGGCCGTCGCGCGACGCCTTTCTGCGCGTCCAGCTGCCGGCGAGCGGCGAGGCCGATCCCGCCGACCGGGTGCTGATCGACGGGTCGGTGCTGGCAAACGCACCGTTCCGTCCGGCCATCGCGGCGCTCAAGCAGCGCCCGGCGCGGCGCGAGATCGACCGGCGTTTCGTCTATATCGACCCCAAGCCCGATTTCCGCTCGATCAGCTTCGGCAAGCCCGGCGCGGGCGCGGGCGGCGCTGAACCGCGCCTGCCGGGCTTTCTGTCGACGATCCTCGGCGCGCTGTCCGAAATTCCCCGCGAACAGCCGATCCGCGACAATGTCGAGGCGATCGAGGGCATGTCGCGCCGGATCCGCCGGATGCAGCGCGTCGTCGATGCGATGAAGGTAGAGGTCGAGGAGCAAGTGGCGGCCTTGTTCGGCACGACTTTTTTTCTCGACACGCCGACCCCCGCGCGGCTCGCCAAATGGCGCGCGCGCGCGCAGGAGCAGGCCGCGGCGCGCGCCGGTTTCGCCTATGCGCCCTATGGCCACCTCAAATTGTCGGCGGTGGTCGAAGAACTGGTGCGGACGATCGACCGGCTGTCGCCTGCGGAAGGCGACGTCCATCGCGCGAACCGCCGCCGCGCTTTGTGGGACGAGGTGCGCGCGCGCGGTCTCGACCGCATTTCGGGGCGCCAGGGGGCGGGCGCCAGCGGTGACGCGATCGACTTTTTCCGCATCCATGACCTGGGGTTTCGGATCCGCCGCCTGCGTTTCCTGGCGCGCGAGCTCGATGCCGCGGTTGAAGCAACGCGCGACGGGCGCGACCCGGTGTGCGAGGATATGCGCAAGGCGATTTTCGCCGCGCTCGGCCTTTATCTGGAACGCGAAGGCGACCACTGGCTCGCCGCGCTCGACGTCCCCGTCGACACGGCGCCCGGCGAGTGGATCGACGCCATTGCGCAGCGACGCGATCTGGTCGCCGCCGATGCCGAGGCCGATATATTGATCGCTGCCGGACTGGCGGCGCTGCCCAAGGACGACCGGCGGACGCTGCTGCTCGCCTATCTCGGCTATCCCTTCTACGACATCGCGACGCTGCCGCTGTTGCAGGGCGAGGGATTCGACGAGTTCGACCCGATCAAGATCGACCGCATTTCGCCGTCCGACGCGACCGCGATCCGCACCGGCGGCGCGGCGGCGATGCTCAAGGGCATCGAGTTCAACAGCTTCGGCGCCTTTTTCAGCCGCGCCTATCGCGAGAACGACTATCTATGGGGGCGGCTGCACGGCGCCGACCGGCTGATCGATATTGTCGCGAGCAGTGTTGGCGGCGCGCTGAGCGCCGACGAGCTCGCGGCGATCAAACGGCGCGCCTTCCATGCGATACTGGATGAGGAGGAGGGGCGGTTGCCGAAGGTCAAGGCACTGATTGCGGAGTTAAGGGGCGAAATCGGATAAGTGGCTGTCGCCCCCGCGGAGGCGGGGGCCGCAATCGGTTTACGCAGCGACCGAGAAAAAGGCCGACAGCGGCCCCCGCCTTGGCGGGGGCGACGGACATCCTAATCCGTCAGATCGTCCCACATATCCTTGATCCGCCCGAAAAAGCCCTGGCTGGCGGGGCATTCCTCGCCGGTTTCGGTCTCGCGGAATTCGCGCAGCAATTCCTTTTGCCGGGCGCTCAACCGCGTCGGGGTTTCGACATCGATCTGGACCACCAGGTCGCCGTGGCCGCGCCCGTTCAGCACCGGCATGCCGGCGCCGCGCTGGCGCAATTGCTTGCCCGACTGGATGCCCGCGGGAATGCTGATGTCGTGCCGCGCGCCATCGAGGCCGGGGATGCTGATCTCGCCGCCCAGTGCCGCGGTGGTAAAGCTGATCGGCGCGCGGGTGAACAATGTCGTGCCCTCGCGCTCGAAAACCTTGTGCCGCGCCATGTGCAGGAAAATATACAGGTCGCCCGGCGCCGCGCCGCGCGCGCCGCTCTCGCCCTCGCCCGACAGGCGGATGCGCGTTCCCTCGTCGACGCCGGGCGGGATGTTGACGGTCAGCGTCTTGCGCCGGTCGACGCGGCCCTCGCCATGGCATGTATTGCACGGATCGGCGATGACCTCGCCCGCGCCCTGGCAGGTCGGGCAGGTGCGCTCGACCATGAAGAAACCCTGCTGCGCGCGCACCTTGCCGTGGCCGGCGCAGGTCGAACAGCGGCTCGTCCGGGTACCGGGCTTGGCGCCCGATCCCTCGCACGCGTCGCAGCGCGCCGCGACATCGACCTCGATCTCGCGTGTGACGCCGGTAAAGGCGTCCTCCAGCCGGATCTCCATGTCGTAACGCAAGTCGGCGCCGCGCGCCGGACCGCGCTGCTGGCGCCCGCCACCGAACGCCGAGCCGAAGATCGATTCGAAAATATCGCCGATGTCGCCGAAATCGGCGCTGCCGCCGCCAAAGCCGTTCGGGCTGCCGGTCTTGCCGAACCGGTCGTAAGCGGCGCGCTTCTGCGGATCGCGCAGGCAGTCATAGGCTTCGCTGATCGCCTTGAAGCGCGCTTCGCTGTCCTTGCACCCCGGATTCTTGTCGGGGTGGTATTTCATCGCCAGCTTGCGATAGCTGGCCTTCAGCGTCGCCTCGTCGGCGGTGCGTTCGCATTCGAGCAGTTCGTAATAATCGATGTCGAGCGACATTATCTATCGGCCCCTAGCGCGCCCACCCATATCCGTTCGCCCTGAGCCTGTCGAAGGGCCGTTCTTTCTTCACAGCGGAAGAGAAAGGACGGTGCTTCGACAAGCTCAGCACGAACGGCATGGAAGGACAGCCTTTACTTCTTGTCGTCTTCGACTTCGGAGAATTCGGCGTCGACGACATCTTCGTCGGCCTTCGTCTCGCCAGCCTCGTCACCGCCGGGGGCTGCGGCCGCCTGCTGTTCCTTTTCGTAGATCGCCTGGCCAAGCTTCATCGCGACCTGCGCCAGCGCCTGGCTTTTTTCGGTCATCGCGGCGCTGTCGCCGCCTTCGACCGCACTTTTCGCTTCGGCGATCGCGGCTTCGATCTCGGACTTCAGGCCCGCGTCGATCTTGTCGCCATGCTCGGCGATCTGGCGTTCGGTCGAGTGGATCAGGCTTTCGGCGTTGTTCTTCGCTTCGGCGGCCTCGCGGCGCTTCTTGTCCTCTTCGGCGAACTGCTCGGCGTCCTTGACCATCTGGTCGATGTCGGCGTCGCTAAGGCCGCCCGAGGCCTGGATCTTGATCTGCTGTTCCTTGCCGGTGCCCTTGTCCTTGGCGTGGACCGACACGATGCCGTTGGCGTCGATGTCGAACGTCACCTCGATTTGCGGCACGCCGCGCGGGGCCGGAGGAATGCCGACCAGGTCGAACTGGCCGAGCAGCTTGTTGTCCGCCGCCATTTCGCGCTCGCCCTGGAACACGCGGATCGTCACCGCCGACTGATTGTCGTCGGCAGTCGAGTAGACCTGGCTCTTCTTGGTCGGGATCGTCGTGTTGCGGTCGATCATCTTGGTCATGATGCCGCCCAGCGTTTCGATGCCCAGCGACAGCGGGGTCACGTCGAGCAGCAGCACGTCCTTGACGTCACCCTGCAGCACGCCCGCCTGGATCGCGGCGCCGATCGCCACGACTTCGTCGGGGTTCACGCCGGTGTGCGGTTCCTTGCCAAAGAAATCCTTCACGACTTCGCGGACGCGCGGCATGCGCGTCATGCCGCCGACCAGCACGACCTCGTCGATGTCCTTGGCGCTGACGCCGGCGTCCTTGATCGCCTTCTTGCAGGGTTCCAGCGTGCGCTTGACCAGCTCCTCGACCAGCTTTTCCAGGTCGGCGCGCGTGATCGTCTTGACGAGGTGCTTCGGCCCGTTGGCGTCGGCGGTGATGAAGGGCAGGTTGACCTCGGTCGTCGCCGCCGACGACAGCTCGATCTTCGCCTTTTCGGCGGCTTCCTTCAGCCGCTGGAGCGCGAGCTTGTCACCGCGCAGGTCGATCCCTTCGTCCTTCTTGAAACCGTCGGCGAGATATTCGACCAGCTTGCTGTCGAAATCCTCACCACCCAGGAAAGTGTCGCCATTGGTCGACTTCACCTCGAACACGCCGTCGCCCACTTCGAGGATCGAGATGTCGAACGTACCGCCGCCAAGGTCATAGACCGCGATCGTCTTGTTCTCCGTCTTGTCGAGGCCATAGGCGAGCGCCGCCGCGGTCGGCTCGTTGATGATGCGCAACACTTCGAGGCCCGCGATCTTGCCCGCGTCCTTGGTCGCCTGACGCTGGGCGTCGTTGAAGTAGGCGGGAACGGTGATCACCGCCTGCTCGACCTTTTCGCCAAGGTACGCTTCGGCGGTTTCCTTCATCTTCTGCAGGATGAAGGCCGAAATCTGCGACGGCGAATAATCCTCGCCGCCCGCCTTGACCCACGCGTCGCCGTTGGTGCCCTTGACGATGGTGTAGGGGACCAGCTCGGTGTCCTTCTTGGTGATCGGATCGTCGAAACGGCGGCCGATCAGGCGCTTCACCGCAAAGATGGTGTTTTCGGGGTTGGTGACCGCCTGGCGCTTGGCCGGCTGGCCGATCAGGCGCTCGCCGTCCTTCGCGAAGGCGACGATCGACGGGGTCGTCCGCGTGCCTTCGACATTTTCGATAACCTTGGGCTTGCCGCCTTCCATCACCGCGACACAGCTGTTGGTGGTGCCGAGGTCGATCCCGATCACTTTTGCCATTTATACTCGTCCTTGTTGCTTCTGCGGCGCCCTGAAAAGGCACGCCGGACATGGGGTTCTGGGCGCGATATAGGTGCGCTAATCCTTGGCACAAGGGCTTTGACCGCTTATCGGGGACAGGAAATCCCGCGCTGTTACGGAGTCCCCCGCCATGAAACCCTTCGCCATCGCCGCTCTTGCCGCCACCGCACTGGCCCTGTCCGCCTGCGGGGACAATCTGGGTGCGGCAAAACCGCTCAACGTCGTCAGCGGCCATGTCGTGTTGGGCACGACGCCCGACCGCCCCGCCGTCGGCTATTTCCGCGTCCAGGGCGGGCCGCAGCCGGTCCAGCTGGTGGCGGTCACCACCGACCTCGCGCAGCGCGTCGAAATGCACGAAAGCCTCCGCGAAAATGGCGTCATGACGATGAAGCCGATCACCAGCGCCGACGTTCCGGCCAAGGGCGAGCTGGTGTTCAAACAGGGCGGCAAGCATCTGATGATCTGGGGCATCAACGGCGCCGCGGTGCGCGCGGGCAAATTGCCGATGCAGTTCGTCTTCACCAACAACAATAACGAACGCATCCTGTTCGACCTGGTGATCAAGCCCGCCGAAGGCGCGACCGGCGAAGCCGCGATGGACCATAGCGCGATGGGGCATGGTGAGAACAAGGGCGAGGACAAGGCGGCGGCCGACGCAGCCAAGCAGTAAGCGCCGATGGCGCGCGCCTCGCGGCCCCTGACCAGCGGCGAGGTCGCGCTTGCCCGGACGGTGTTCGGCGACGCGATCGTGTATGACCGCGTGCGCGTCTGTCATCACAAATGGATCTTTTTCCAGCCCCGCCATGTCGTCATGGCGCCGATGGGCAGCCTGCATTTCAACCCGCACGGCGACCTGTATTGCGACGATTTCAGTGCCGCGTCGCAGCGGCTGCAAGGACTGTTCATCCATGAAATGGTCCATGTGTGGCAGGCGCAGACGCGCGGCCGCTGGTATCTGGTGCTGATGCGCCACCCGTTTGCGAGGTACAGTTACAGCCTGAAGCCAGGGTGGTCGCTCGAACGGTACGGGCTGGAGCAGCAAGCTGAAATCGTCCGCCATTACTGGCTGCTGATGCAGGGTGTCATTGTTGGCGGCGGTCCGGGGGTCGAGGCGTATCGCGCGATCCTGCCGTTCCGCGCAATTACCGACTAGCCAGACACCCGGCGTTCGTCCTATGTTCTGACTATGGATGGAACCTCGCTTATTGTCGCCCTTGTTGCCCTTGCGATCGGCGCGCTGATCGGCTGGCTGTTCGCGGGGCGCCAGGCGGGCGCGCTCAAGGCCGAGCGCGACGGGCTTTCGGAGCGGTTCAAGGCGGCGGTGTCCGACCTTGCGGGCGAGGCCGAGGCGCGCAAGGCCGCCGACATCCAGCTATCGGCGCTGCTCGCCGCGCAGAAGGAAAAGGACGCCGCGCATGATGCGCAGATCCGGCAGCTTCAGGACGCGCAGGCGGCGCTGACCGCGCAGTTCCGCGAGGTCGGACAGGCGATGCTCGGCGAAGCGCAAAAGGCATTCCTCGATCGCGCCGAAGCGCGGTTCAAAGAAAGCGAGGCAACCGCGGGACAGAATCTGCGCGCGCTGCTGCAACCCGTTCACGAGCGGCTGGAGAAATATGAGACCGAGGTGAAGAAGGTCGAGACCGAGCGGCAGAGCGCGTTCGGCATGTTGCAGGGCCAGATTGAATCGATGCGCGCGCAGAACGAGCGCGTGTCGAGCGAGGCCGCGAAGCTGGTCAACGCGCTGCGCAATGCGCCGAAGGCGCGCGGGCGCTGGGGAGAACAACAACTCA
>JAHCKJ010000139.1 GCA_026125835.1 Sphingopyxis sp. | reverse complement strand
GATGACCAATTTTCGCGCAATTCTATTGGCTCTGGTCGCCAGCATCGTCGTCACCGGTTGCAACACGGTAAAGGGCGTCGGGCGCGATATTGAATCGGTCGGCCAGGCCGGCAGCGATGCGATCAACTGACGCAGACGTTTACTGCTTACCCTAAGCCTCTTCGACAGGCTCGACAGGCGCCGCTTCGGCGCCTGTTTTGCGTCGGCGCTGGGTGAACCAGATGGCGAACAGCGAAATTTCGTAAAGCAGGATCAGCGGCACTGCGAGCAGGAACTGGCTCAATATGTCGGGCGGCGTCGCCACCGCGGCGATCGCAAAGGCGGCGACGATCATATAGCGCCGCGCCGATACCAGCTGGTCGCGCGTCACCAGCCCGGACCGTTCGATCAGCATCAGAAAGATCGGCAGCAGGAACGCGATCCCGAACGCCATGATGAACTGCATGATGAAACTCAGGTAATTGGCGACCGACGGCAGCGCTTCCTGCTGGATCCCGCCCATGTCACCCTGAAAGCCGAGCAGGAATCTCAGCGCCACCGGCACGGTGATGAAATAGGCGACGCACGCCCCCAGGGTAAACAGCACCGGGGTCGCGAACAGAAAGGGCAATAGCGCGCGCTTCTCCTTGCGATCCAGGCCTGGCGCGACAAATTTCCACAGCTGGTTGGTGATCACGGGAAAGGCGATCATCATCGCCGCAAAAAAAGCGACCTTGATCTGGACGAAAAAGGCTTCGAACAACTGGGTATAGATGATCTTCCCCTGCCCCGCCGCGACCAGCGGCTGCACCAGGATCGAAAAGATCGGTTCGGCGAAATAGAAACAGACGCCAAAGGCCAGCGCAATCGCGACCAGCGATTTGAGCAACCGCGACCGCAGCTCGATCAGATGGTCGAGCAACGGCATCTTGCCGCCGGCACCATCTTCCTCGCTCGGCGTGACCGGCGTTTCGGCGGTCATGGCAGCGGCCCGCCCCGCGGCGGCACCGCATGGGTTTCCTGGTTTCCAGCGGTCGTGGGCGCATCGTCGCCCTGTTTCGCCGCCGCTTCGACCGGCGCATCGGCCACCGGGTGCGGCGTCGGGACGCTGACGTCGTCGATGCGCGGAAATTCGCGCATGATCGCCTCATTCTGCTCGCGCCATTGCTTCTCGAGTTCTTCCAACTCCGCCTCGCGCATCATCGTGTCGAGCCCCGAGCGGAAATGACGCGCCATCCCGCGCGCCTTGCCCATCCATTTGCCGACGAAACGCATCGCCTTCGGCAAATCCTTGGGGCCGATAATAACCAGAGCCACCACAATGACGAGCAACAGCTCGGTGGGCGCGATATCGAACATGGACTAAGGCGACCCCCGCGGGCGAACGACGATCAGAGCTTGTCTTGCTCGGCGGTCGGCGTCGGCATCGGGGTGGCGTCGGGCGCGCGTTGCCCCTCGATCTGCTTGGGCGCGGGGGCCGCACCATCGTCTTCGGCCATGCCCTTCTTGAAGCTTTTGATGCCCTTGGCCACGTCGCCCATCATGTCCGAGAAACGCCCCTTGCCGAACAGCAACAGGACCAGAATCCCGACCACAAGCCAGTGCCAGATGCTAAAGCTACCCATCTCGATTTCTCCTTGAAGGGCTCATCTAGGCCTCTTCGCCGTCTTTTACTAGGTCCAGCTCGCCCATGGCTTCTTCGAATGCCAGGTCGACCGGATCGAGCAGCCCGGCGGCGCGCAGATCGTCGATTCCCGGCAAATCCTTGCGGCCGGTGAGCCCGAAATGTTGCAGAAACGCGTCGGTCGTCTTGTAGATCAGCGGGCGTCCCGGCACCTCGCGCCGCCCCGCGGGCGCGATCCATTCGGCCTCCATCAGCACGTCGAGCGTTCCCTTCGACGTCTGGACCCCGCGGATCGCCTCGATCTCGGCGCGGCTGACCGGCTCGTGATAGGCGATGATCGCCAACACCTCGGCCGCGGCACGCGACAATTTGCGCGGATCGTCACGCTCGCGCCGGAGCAGGTGCGCCAGGTCGGCGGGGGTCTGGAAATGCCAATGCCCGCCGCGCTCGACCAGTTCGATACCGCTTCCGGCATGGCGCGCAGCGATCGCCTCGACGATCGCCTTCACCTGCCCCGGCGTCACTGCGTCGCCAAACCGGCCCGCGAGCTGGCGCGGGTCGAGCGGTGTATCGCTTGCAAACAACATCGCCTCGACGGCGCGCTCCAGATCGTCGATCATGCGGACTGATATCCTGTTTGGGCCGCTTTCAGAAAGAGGGGCTCGAACGCCGCCTCCTGTTTCAGTTCGACGCGGCCCTGCCGTGCCAGTTCGAGTGCTGCGACGAAACTCGATGCGATGGCCGACCGGCGCAACGGCCCCGCATAGTCGGACGGCAGAAACGCCGAAAGCTCTGCCCAGTCGAGCTGGACGCCGATCAAGCGCTCCAGATGATGCAGCGCCGCGTCGAGCGTCACCACCGGGCGTCGCGAAACCATATGCACCACCGGTTCGGTGCGCAGTTTCACCTGACCATAGGCCGCGAGCAGGTCGTAAAGGCTGGCGTCCCAGCGGCGCAGTTTGACGTCGCGCAATCCTTCGGGCTTGGCGCGCAGGAACACGTCGCGGCCGATCCGGTCGCGCGCCAGCAGCCGAGCCGCCGCCTCGCGCATCGCGGCAAGCCGCTGCAACCGCAGTTGCAGACGCAGCGCCAGTTCGTCGGGCGAGGGGTCCTCGAGCGGATCCTTGGGCAGCAGCAGCGCCGATTTGAGGTACGCAAGCCACGCGGCCATCACCAGATAATCGGCCGCGACCTCCAGCTTCAGCTCACGCGCCCCCGCAATGAAGGCCAGATATTGCTCGACCAGCGCGAGGATGGAAATCTGCTTGAGATCGACTTTCTGGCTACGCGCGAGCGTGAGGAGCAGGTCGAGTGGCCCTTCCCAGCTTTCGAGCGACAGTCGCAACGCGTCGTCGTGATCCGGCGCGGTCGGAGTCCCCTCGAAATCGAGCGCCAGTTCGTTCACCGCTGGGCTCAGGCCACCGCGAGCAGCGCGTCGCGCTGGTCGACCAGCGCCGCGAAGGCGCGCGTGCCGTTCACCCCCGAAACCCGGTCCATCGCCCCCTCCAGCCGCGCGCGCGACACGGTGCTGATCGGATCAAGCACGTTGGCGATCCCGACCATATCGTCCATCCGCCCCCAGCAATTGAGCGCGATGTCGCATCCCGCGGCGACGGCGGCGGCGGCCCGCGACGGGACATCCCCCGTCAACGCCTTCATGTCGAGATCGTCGGACATCAACAGCCCGTGGAAACCCACCCGCTGGCGGATCACGCTGTCGATGATGACCGGCGACAGCGTCGCCGGGCGATCGGGGTCCCATGCCTCGAATATCACATGACAGGTCATTGCCATCGCCGCATCGCGCAGCGCCGCAAACGGGGCGAGGTCGGTCTGCAACTCGCGGTCCGACGCGGTCACGACCGGCAGCGCTTCGTGCGTGTCGAGCATCGCGCGGCCATGGCCGGGGATATGTTTCACGATCCCGACCACGCCGCCGTCCTGCAAGCCGCCCAAAATGGCGCGGCCCAGCGCCGCGACGCGCATCGGTTCGCTGCCCAGCGCCCGGTCGCCGATCACTTCGCTGGCGCCGGGCTGGCGCACGTCGAGCAAGGGCAGGCAATCGACGTTGATGCCGACCTCGGTCAGCATCGCGGCCAGCGCCATGGCGTTGAGGCGCGCGGCTTCGATCGCGCTCGCCGGCGCCCGGTCATAAAGCGCGTCAAAGGTCGCCCCGCTCGGAAAGTCGGGCCATTCGGGCGATTTCATCCGCGCAACGCGGCCGCCCTCCTGGTCGATCAGGATCGGCAGATTGGCCCGCCCGTCGATCGCCCGCAAATCGTCGGTCAAACGCCGCAACTGCTCGCGGTTGGCGATATTGCGCCCGAAAAGAATATAGCCCGCGGGATCGCTGTCTCGGAAAAAGGCGCGTTCGTCGTCGGTAAGGGTCAGTCCCGACAGGCCGAAAATGGCGGGTATCATCGTTCATCCAGCTCCATCGGCCGCCGCCCCATCACGCGGGTGCCGTCGGACGCACTATGCCATAGACGACAGGCCGCACCAACGAAGTCTGCGGTCAAGCGGTGTGAATCAACGGACGATGACGCAATTCTCACCCGCAACGCGCAATTTTCCGCACAAATTCGATGCATTAGCTGCCGTTCCCGCCGACACCCGCAAACGATAGACGGTGCCGTCGCCGACCTTGGCGGGCGAAACCGATTTGTTGAGGTCGGCCAGATAGGCAAAGCGTTTCGACAGGTTCGTCCACGCCTTCGCCGCCGCGGCCTCGCTGCTGAACGCTCCGAGCTGCACCATTGCCCCCGCTCCGGCGGCAACCGGTTCCGCCTTGGCGGGCGCTTCGGGCGCCTTGACTGCAACCGTGGCAGGCTTCGGCTGGTCCTTGTTCGCTGCGGCAGCCGCTTTGGCTTTCGCCGCTGCCGCCTTGTCAGCGGCCGCCGTGGCAGCCGCCGCCTCGCGTTCCTGCGGTGTCACCGCGGGTTCCTCGGGCATCCGCGTCGGATCGACCTTGCCTGCGGGTTCCGCACCTTCGCTTGCCGAAAAGCTGGCGTCGCCTTCGCCCTCGAACGTCTTGGCGCCGTCGTTCTTCGGCGCAACCTTGTAACTGCCGTCCTGCGCCGCGATCAGTTCGCCCTTGTCGCGTTTGCCGCCATTCTGCACCCACCACAGGCCGCCCAGCACGGCACCGATCAACAGCAGGCCGCCGAGCACCATGACAAGCAGGCGCGCGGGCGATACCTCGCCCTCGTCCTCGAACCCGTCGGCCGCCTCCAGCCACGGCAGCCGGTCTTCATTGTCCAGCCCCAGCCCCGCATCGCCCTGATCGGCGTTCTTGTCTCCGGTCATCAATTCATCTCCTCGACCGCCTCTACCCCCATCAGGTGCAGTCCGTTGCGGATAACCTGCCCGATTCCGTCGGCCAGATAAAGGCGCGTTGCGGTGAGTTCGGGATCATTTGCCATAATGACACGGGCGTCGGGCCGATCGTTACCAAGGTTCCACCAGGCGTGGAACGCCGCCGCGGCGTCGGCGAGATAGAAAGCGATGCGGTGCGGTTCGCGCGCCAGCGCCGCCGCTTCCACCGTTCGCGGAAATTGTGCGAGCAGCTTGACCAGGCCGAGTTCATGGTCGTCCAGCCGCGCCGTATCAGGCTCCGCCGCCGCCACACCCGCTTCGGCGAGCTTGCGCTTCAGCGACGCAATCCGCGCATGGGCATATTGGACGTAAAAGACCGGATTGTCACGCGACGCCTCGACCACCTTGGCAAAATCGAAATCCATCTGGGCGTCCGCCTTGCGCGTCAGCATCGTGAACCGCACGGCGTCCTTGCCGACCTCGTCGACGATGTCGGCGAGCGTGACGAAATTGCCGGCGCGCTTCGACATCTTGAACGGCTCGCCATTTTTGAGCAGCCGCACCATCTGCACCAGCTTGACGTCGAATTTCTTCTTGCCCCCGGTGAGCGCCGCCACCGCGGCCTTGATCCGCTTGACGGTGCCCGCATGGTCGGCACCCCAAATGTCGATCAGTTCGTCGGCATTCTCGGCCTTCTGGAAATGATAGGCGAGGTCGGCGCCGAAATAGGTCCAGCTGCCGTCCGATTTCCTGATCGGCCGGTCCTGGTCGTCGCCGAACCGGGTCGAGCGAAACAGCGGCAGTTCGACCGGCTCCCAGTCCTCGGGCGTTTCGCCCTTGGGCGGCTCGAGCACCCCGTCATAGACCAGGTCATGCGCGCGCAGCCATTGTTCGGCCGCGGCGGGCTTGCCGGCCGCCTGCAATTCGGCTTCGGACGAGAACAGGTCATGATGGATGCCCAGCTTGGCAAGGTCGGCGCGGATCATGTCCATCATCGCGCCGACCGCCTCGGTGCGGAACAGGCCGAGCCACGCGCTTTCAGGCGCTTGGATAAAGCGGTCGCCATATTCGGTCGCCAGCTTGCCCGCGACGGGGATCAGATAGTCGCCCGGATACAGCCCCTCTGGTACAGGGC
>JAHCKJ010000138.1 GCA_026125835.1 Sphingopyxis sp. | reverse complement strand
CCGGCACGACGCGCACGCCATGGTTGCCCAGGCTTTCGAGTTCCGCCGCCAGCCAGGCGCGCCATTTGGCGTTATGCGCGCGGCTGGCGGTCACAAATTCCTCATCGCCGATCGCCGCGATCGCGGCCGCCTGCCCGGCGCGGGTCACGTTGAACGGCAGGCGAATGCGGTGCAGCGCCGAAATTACGTCGGCCGCGGCATAGCCCCAGCCGATGCGTTCGGCGGCAAGCCCGTGAATCTTCGAAAAGGTGCGGGTGATGAACACATTCGGCTGCGTCTTGGCGAGTTCGAGCCCGCCATCATCTTCGGCATCGGACAGATATTCGCTATAGGCCTGATCGATAACGAACAGCACGTCCTTCGGCAGTCCGGCATAAAGTCGCGCAACCTCGTCGCGCGACGCCAGCGTCCCGGTCGGGTTGTTCGGGTTGGCCAGATAGACGACCCGCGTCTTGTCGGTCACCGCCGCAAGCAGCGCATCGACGTCGGTCGCATAGTCGCGGTCATCGGCCTCGACCGGGGTCGCCCCGACGCGCCGCGCCGCAATCTCATAGACCGCAAAGCCATAGCGGACATACAGGATTTCGTCGCCCGCGCCGGCATAGGTGCCCGCGGCAAGGTGCAGCAGCTCGTCCGACCCGTTGCCGCAGATGACCCGCGCCGGATCGAGCCCGAACTTCGCCGCGATCGTGGTGCGAAGTTCGTTCGAGCCCGGATCGGGATAGCGCGACAGCGCGTCGGCCGCGGTCTGTGCCTCTGCAAATGCCGCGCGCGCCTTGGCACCCGTGCCGAGCGGATTTTCGTTGGCGCTCAGCTTGATCAGCGGGCGACCGTCGGCTCCCGCCGATTTGCCGGGAACATAGGGGGCGATGCCGCTGATCCACGGCTTCGGCTCAAGGGTTTGTGTCATGTCGGTCATGCCGCGCCGTTTAGCGCGTCAGCCGTCTGAGTCCAGTACGTTGACAGGCTGGCTGCACCCGCTTAGCCCCGCGCCCATCATGGCGAGCGCGCTCCATCAGATAACGCACCAGAACGTGACGATTCCGACGCCGCTGCCGCTCGACAGCGGCCAGTGGCTGCCATCGGTGACCATCGCCTGGCAAAGCTATGGCGCGCTCAATGCCGACCGGTCGAACGCGGTGCTGGTCTGCCACGCGCTGACCGGCGACCAATATGTCGCCAGCGATCATCCCGCGACCGGCAAGCCCGGCTGGTGGGCGCGCATGGTCGGTCCCGGCAAGCCGATCGACACCGATCGTTTCCATGTCATCTGCGCCAATGTGCTGGGCAGCTGCATGGGGTCGAGCGGCCCCGCAACCCCCGACGCCGTGACCGGCGCCCCGCTCGGCATGGCATTTCCGGTGATCACCATCGCCGACATGGTGCGCGCGCAGGCGATGCTGCTCGATCATCTCGGCATTTCGCGACTTCATGCCGTCGTTGGCGGATCGATGGGCGGGATGCAGGCGCTCGCCTGGGCGGCGACCTACCCCGATCGGCTCGACTCGGCGCTGGTCATCGCCAGCGCGGCGCGCCATTCAGCGCAGAATATCGCGTTCCACGAGGTTGGGCGGCAGGCGATCATGGCCGACCCCGACTGGCAGGACGGCCAATATTATGGCAGCGCGCGCGCGCCCACAAAAGGACTGGCGGTCGCGCGCATGGCGGCGCATATCACCTATTTGTCGGAAGCCGGGCTGACCGAAAAATTCGGCCGCCGCCTGCAGGCGCGCGAGATCAAGAGCTTTGGCTTCGACGCCGATTTCCAGATCGAATCCTATCTGCGGCACCAGGGGCTGGCCTTCACCGACCGCTTCGACGCCAACGCCTATCTCTACATCACCCGCGCGATGGATTATTTCGACCTGGCCGAGCCGCATGACGGGCGCCTCGCGGGTGCCTTTGCCCACGCCAAGGACGTGCGCTTCACCCTCGTCAGCTTCGACACAGACTGGCTGTACCCGACGTCGGAATCGCGCCGCATCGTGCAGGCGCTGCAGAGCGTCGGCGCGTCGGCCAGCTTCGTCGAACTGTCGGCGCCCTTCGGCCATGACAGCTTCCTGCTCGACGTCCCCGCGCTCGACCGCATCGTCGCGGGCGCGCTCGGCGGGGGCTTCTGACGATGGCGCTGCGCCCCGACCTCGCGATCATCGCCGCCGCAGTGCCGACGGGCAGCCGCGTGCTCGATGTCGGCTGCGGCGACGGCGAGTTGATGGCTGCGCTCAGGGATCAGGGCGTCGATGCGCGCGGGCTCGAAATCGACCCGGCGAATGTCACCGCGGCAATCGCGCGCGGTCAGTCGGTGGTGCAGGGCGACGCCAACCGCGACCTCGCCGATTATCCCGGTGACGCGTTCGACTATGCGATCCTGTCACAGACGCTGCAGACGACCGAGCGCCCCGACCGGGTGGTCGACGAGCTGCTCCGCATTGCGCCGCGCGCCTTTGTCAGCTTCCCCAATTTCGCGCATTGGCGCGTCCGGCTCGCGCTGCTCTGGAACGGCCGCATGCCGGTAACGCGGCTCCTCCCCGTCGCCTGGTACGAAACCCCGAACATCCACCATGTCACGGTCAGCGATTTTCGCGACCTGCTGCGTGCAAAGGGGATTGCCGTCGAGGCGGCCTGGTATCTGTCGGGCGACAAACCGACGAGCGCCGCCGCCGCAAACTGGCGCGCCGAACATGCGATTTTCCTGATTTCGCGTTAGCCCGTCGTCCCGGCCAAGGGCGGAACGACGATGGACTCAATCGCGCTTTCTCAGCCCGTTCGCGACAAAATCATTTGCGATTGCGGCGATCTCCGAAATGTCGGCATCCGCGTCCCACAGGCCGTAACGCATGCCCAGGAACACGTTCATCCCGCCAATCGCCCACGCGTGGATTTCCCCGACATCGGCACGCACCTCGCCGCGCGCCGCGCCCGCCTCCAGACGCTGCTGGACGCGCGCCACCGTTGTTTCGTAATGGCGGCGATAGCTCGCATAATCGACGAACTCGGCCTCGTCGATGATACGGTAGATCTCCTTGTGCTCGCGCACGAACCCGAGGAACGATTCAAGCCCGATGCGCTCGGCGCTGATCTCGTCGGGCGCCGCCTGCACCAGCGGCGTGACATGATCGCGTAGCTGCTCGCTCATATAGCGGACCAACGCCTGAAAGATTTCCTCTTTCGAATCGAAATAGGTGTAAAAACTGCCGAGCGCGGTCCCGGCGCGGCGGGTGATGCCGCTGATCGACGCCTCGTGAAAGCCGCGCTCGCCAAATTCGACCGCCGCCGCGTCGAGCAATTTGCGCAGCGTCCGCCGCCCGCGATCGGTGCGCGGTGTCTTGTCGCGAACATCGCCCACGCTGTCACCGGCTGCGATTGGCGGCTGATCCATGACCTCTCCCGTCTCCCTTCCGCGCGCCCGTCATTGCATCGTGGTTTTTCGCACCACTGGCAAGCAAAAAACGCCGGAACGATATTCCAAGTTGAAACTTGGTTCATGTTTCATTATTGGGTGCGTCGCGGCTTGGCAAGCATCAGGCCCAAAAAAACGACCGGGGCGGCCGCTGCCGCGCCTTATCTGGGAGACATTTTCATGCGTTCCTTCGCTCGCCCGCTGCGCCGCGCCATCCTCGCCTCAAGCGCATTGTCCATGCTCGCCTTTGCCCCGACCGCATTTGCCCAGGATGCGGGCGCCAACGAGGTCGGCGACGACGAAATCATCGTCACCGCGCGCCGCCGCGACGAGCGGCTGATCGACGTTCCGGTCGCGATCACCGCCTATTCGGGCGACGCGCTGGCCAAGGCGGGCGCGATCGACATCACCGAGGTCGGCCAGACGACGCCGAACACCACGCTCGAAGTATCGCGCGGCACCAACTCGACGCTCAGTGCCTTCATCCGCGGCGTCGGCCAGCAGGATCCGGTGTCGGGTTTCGAACAGGGGGTCGGGCTCTATCTCGACGACGTCTATCTCAACCGCCCGCAGGCCGCCGTGCTCGACATCTACGACGTCGAACGCATCGAAATCCTGCGCGGGCCGCAGGGCACGCTCTATGGTCGCAACACCATCGGCGGCGCGGTCAAATATGTCACCCGCCAATTGCCGCAGGATTTTTCGCTCAAGATCAAGGGGACGCTCGGCACCTATGAACAGGCCGACCTGGTCGTCACGGCCAGCGCGCCGGTCGGCGACCTGCTGCGCGTCGGCGGATCGGTGGCGCGGCTGTCGCGCGGCGGGTTCGGCAAGAATCTGACCACCGGCCTCGACAATTACAACAAGGATATCTGGGCCGGTCGCGGCACCGTGGAACTCGGCGGTTACGGCGAACCGGTGCTGATCCGCATCACCGGCGACTATACCAAAGACAAGAGCGCACCGCGCGGCGGCCACCGCCTGATCCCCTCGCTCGCCACCCGTGCACCGGTGTTGGCCAAGGTGTTCGACAGCCGCGGCGGCCTTAACGATCCGAAACAGGAAGTCGAGGCCTACGGGCTGGCGATGAATGTCAGCGCGTCGCTCACCGACACGCTCACGCTCCGCTCGATCAGCGCCTGGCGCAAGGACAAATCGGCGACGCCGATCGATTTCGACGCGCTGCCCGCGGTCGATGTCGACGTCCCCGGCTTTTATTTCAACGAACAGATCAGCCAGGAATTCCAGCTGCTGTACGAGGGCGACCGGCTGAAAGGCCTGCTCGGTTTCTATTATCTCGACGCAACCGCCGACACCTTGTTCGACGTTCGCATCTTCAACACCTTTGCCGGGCTGACCGCCTTTACACGGGCCGATGTCGATACCCAGACCTTTGCGGTGTTCGGCGACGCGACGTTCGATTTTACCGACCAGCTCAGCCTGTCGCTCGGCGGCCGTTACACCTGGGACAAGCGCGAAGCGTCGATCCTGCGCCAGAATTATCTCGGCGGCGGTTCGCCGGTTTTCGGCGGTGCGGGAGTGCCCTTCGGCGCCCCGGGCACCAATTTCAACGGCAGCCGCAGTTTCGAAAAATTCACCCCGCGCGCCTCGCTGAGCTTCAAACCGAACAGCGACCACACGCTCTACGCCAGCTATTCGCAGGGCTTCAAGGGCGGCGGCTTCGATCCGCGCGGCGTCGGCGTCAACGCGCCGGGCGCGATTCCGGGCGCGCCGACCGAGGCCGAAATCGCCGCATTCCTCAGCTTCCGGCCCGAAAAGGTCGACAGCTACGAACTGGGTTACAAGGGCAGCCTGATGGACGGCGCGCTCAACGTCGCGCTCGCCGGCTTCTATGCCGATTACACCGATGTCCAGATCCCCGGCTCGGTCGCCTGCACCGTCGGCGGCCTGCCCAGTTTCTGCGGTGTCGTCGCGAACGCCGGCAAGGCGACGTTCAAGGGGCTGGAATTCGAAGCCCGCGCGCGTCTGGGAGAAGACATGGCGGCCGCCGGAGACCGGCTGACCTTTTCGACCGCGCTTGGCTACATCGACGCGCAGTACAAGGAGTATATCACCAACATTGGCGGACGGCCGACCGATGTCGCCGAATTCCGCGAGGTTCAGAACACGCCGAAATGGACCGCCAGCGGCTCGCTGGCCTATAGCGCGCCCGTCGGCGACGGCGACATCAGTTTCGGGACAACGCTGTCGTACCGCAGCAAAACCTATCAGTTCGAAATCCCCAATCCCTATATCGATCAAAAGGGTTTCGCGCTCTGGGATGCCAGCCTGGTCTATACCGCGCCCGAAGGCCGCTGGAGCCTGGGGGTGTTCGGCAAAAATCTGACCGACAAGAAGTACAAGACGTCGGGCTATACCTTCATCAACGTCAATCCGACGACCGGTGTGCCGATTCTGGGTGCCAACGGCCTGCCGACCTCGGCGCTCGGCACCGAAGGCACGCTGACCGCCTTCTACGGAAACCCGCGCCAGATTTTCGTTACCGGCACGGTCAAATTCTGAGCCACCGGCGATCGACAAAAAAAGGGGGGGAATGGGGCGTCGGAAACGGCGCCCCTTTTTTGCGCACGCGATAGCGGATTGGCTTGGTGGCTATACCAATCCCCCACCCCGTTTGTGTCGAGCGAAGTCGAGACACGCGAAGGCCTGCACGAACTCGGCGTGCCTCGA
>JAHCKJ010000137.1 GCA_026125835.1 Sphingopyxis sp. | reverse complement strand
CCCGACGCGCCGCGACCGAGAAGAGCAGCTCGCGGCTGTAGAAGCGCAGCGGCCAGTCGCGGCGGCCAACGTCCGACAAGAGCAGCGCGTTGACGCGCCCCGTCAGCCCCATCTCGCTCGTCTCCGACAAAAACCACCGCACCCCCGCGACATAGGCGCGGGTGATGCTGTCGTGATAGCCCTGGGTGTCGTCGTTGACCCCGCCGGCGCTCTCGTTGAAGCGACGGATGATAGTACCGATCTCGGCGTCGACGTCGATGTCGGGGCGCTCGACGAGCAGCCAGAGACAGGCGCCGAGATGCGCCTCGTGCGTCCACGCCTCGCGCGGCAGGGTGCAGGCGAGCAACCCCTCGCCCAGCGCGCGGACATCGGAATCGCGCTCGAACAGGCGCGGCGAATAATCGGTGGTCATTGGTCCGGTTCTTCCGGGTGAATGGACTCCCGGAAGAGAACCGGGCGGTTACGCTGCGACGGCGGCCTGCGGGGCGGCCTGACGGACGCCTTCATCGACATGATCCGCAAATTGCGTGAAATTGTCGATGAATTGGCCGACCAGCGTTTGCGCGGTGCGGTCATAGGCGGCCTTGTCGGCCCAAGCTTCGCGCGGGTCGAGCAGCGCCGAATCGACGCCCGGAACCGCAACCGGAACCAGGAAGCCGAAGTTCGGGTCCTTGCGGAATTCGGCGTCGTTGAGGCTGCCGTCGAGCGCCGCGTTGAGCAAGGCGCGCGTGGCCTTGATCGGCATCCGCTTGATGCCGTCCATCGTCGCCATGCCGCCGGTCCAGCCGGTGTTGACCAGCCAGCACTGGACCCCGCCCCTGGCGATGCGCTCTTTCAGCAGATTGCCATAGACCGACGGGTGACGCGGCATGAAGGGCGCGCCGAAACAGGTCGAGAAGGTCGCCTCGGGCTCGGTCACGCCGATTTCGGTACCGGCGACGCGCGCGGTGTAGCCCGACAGGAAATGATACATTGCCTGATCGGGCGTCAGCTTCGCAATCGGGGGCAGCACGCCATAGGCATCGGCGGTGAGCATGATGATATTCTGCGGCACCGGACCCATATTCTGTTCCGACGTGTTCGGAATGAAGTCGATCGGGTACGAACCGCGGCTGTTCTCGGCGAGGCTCGCGTCGTTGAAATCGAGTTCGCGGGTCGCCGGGTCCATCACGACATTTTCGAGCACGGTGCCGAAACGCTTGGTCGTCGCGAAAATCTCGGGTTCGGCCTCGGGCGACAGGCGGATCATCTTGGCATAGCAGCCGCCCTCGAAGTTGAAGACCGCGGTGTCGGACCAGCCATGCTCGTCGTCGCCGATCAGCGTGCGCGAGGCATCGGCCGACAGCGTGGTCTTGCCGGTGCCGCTGAGCCCGAAAAAGACCGCGGTGTCGCCGTTCGGGCCGATGTTCGCCGAACAGTGCATCGGCATCACCCCCTTTACCGGGAGCAGATAGTTGAGGATCCCGAACACCGACTTCTTCATTTCGCCGGCGTACTGCGTGCCGCCGATCAGGATCAGCTTTTCGGTAAAGTTGACCGCGATCACGGTTTCGGTGCGCGTGCCGTGCTTCGCCGGATCGGCGCGAAAGCTGGGCAGGTCGATGATCGTATATTCGGCCGCGAACGCCGCCAGCTCCGCCGCGGTCGGGCGGCAGAGCAGCGTGCGGATGAACTGGCTGTGCCAGGCAAATTCGGTGATGACCTGCACGCCGACGCGATGTTCGGGCTGCGAACCGCCGAACAGCTGCTGGCGATAAAGGCGCGGGCGATCGGCCAGATGGGCAAAGAAGTCGGCCTTCAATGCCGCGAAATGGTCGGGCGTCATCGGGACATTGGTCTTGCCCCACCAGATCGTGTCGCGCGTTTCATCATCCTGGACGATGAACTTGTCCTTGGCACTGCGACCGGTGTGTTTGCCCGTCTGGACGACGAGCGGTCCATCCTTGGCGAGCAGGCCTTCGCCGTTGCGGACGGCATCCTCGATCAGCGCTGACGTCCCCAGATTTTCCGCTACATCGGCCCGGGTTTCGACGGTGTCGCTGCCGATCACAACCTTGGTCATCTCTCTCGCCTTTCCTTCGCCCGCGGCCTTTTTCGCATAGGTATGCAAGATATGCCATGCGAAAGCGTTTGGGCCCGCATGAACATGGGGTGCCGACGGGTCGTCGATTCCGAAATCCCGGTCGCGTTAGCGAGGATGCGGCGTGAGGTCAAAAGATTAAAGGGTGAATCCTTGTCGAACCGTGCGCGGTTGTCGCTCGGCGACAGATCGGTTAGTCCGCTTGCCGGGTCGGCCCAACGGAAAGAGCATGACGGCAACCATCGCGCTGGTCGACGACGACCGCAACATCCTGCAATCCCTGTCGATCGCGCTGCAGGCCGAGGGGTTTGTGACACGCGTCTATTCGGACGGCGAGGCGGCGCTGAAGCCGCTGATCGACAATCCGCCCGACTTGGCCGTCTTCGACATCAAGATGCCGCGAATGGACGGGCTCGAACTGCTGCGCCGCCTGCGCGAAAAAAGCCAGTTGCCGGTCATCTTCCTGACCAGCAAGGATGACGAGATCGACGAGGCGCTGGGGCTGGCGATGGGCGCCGACGATTATATCGCCAAACCCTTTTCGCAGCGGCTGGTGATCGCGCGCATCCGCGCCATCCTGCGCCGCGTGGCGCTGAACCAGAATAGCGCCGCCGAGGACGACGAACCCGTCGCCGAGCCGATCACCCGCGGGCGGCTGGAAATGGATCCGGCGCGGCACAAGGTTAGCTGGGACGGCAAGGATGTCACGCTGACCGTCACCGAATTCCTGATCCTGGAAACGCTTGCCAGCCGTCCCGGCATCGTGCGCAGCCGTAACCAGTTGATGGACGCCGCCTATCAGGACGATGTCTATATCGACGACCGCACGATCGACAGTCACATCAAGCGCCTGCGCCGCAAGTTCCGCGAGGTCGATCCCGGTTTCGACGCCATCGCCACCCTGTACGGCGCAGGCTATCGCTTTGCCGACGATGGCTGATCCGCGCTCCCCCGACGCCAGTGCCGCCGAGCAGGAGGAGGCACCGCTGGTCTGGTCGGCACGCTGGTCGCTGACGACGCGCATCCTGGCGGTCAACGTGCTCGCCGTCGCGCTGCTCGCGGGCGGATTTTATTATCTCGACACCTATCGCAGCCGCCTGGTCGACACGCGGATCGAGGTCATGAAGGATCAGCTGGCGCTGCTCGACCGCGCGCTCGAGGCGGCGCGCCCCGACCAGCGCGAGCGGCTGATCGCCGAATTCACCGCCGCGACCGAATCGCGGCTGCGTTTCTATGCCGCCGACGGCCGCCTGCTGTCGGACAGCTTCGCGACGGGACCGGTGACCTATACGCTGCGCGACCCCGATTTGCAGGCGTGGCAGCGCGACGCCGCGCGCGCGATGGACCGCGGCATCGACTGGATCGTCGGCGCGCCTGCCTATCCCGACTTTCGCGAACCCGCCGTCGACCGCGCCGCGGCCTGGCCCGAAGTCGTCGAGGCCCAGCAGCGCGGCGAGATGGCCGTGCGGTTCCGCTATGCACCCGAACGGACGCCGCTGCTCAGCGCCGCGACGGTCGTCGATCTCGACCGGCCGCAAACCATGTTGATGACGCTGAACGCGCGCGACATCACCCGCACCGTGCGCGCCGAGCGTTTCCGCCTCGCCGTGGTCGTCGCGATGGTGCTGATTGCCTCGATCCTGTTGTCGCTGTTCCTCGCGCGCACGATCGTCCGGCCGCTCCGGCGGCTGGCGCGCGCCGCGGTGCGCGTCCGCCTTGGCCGCGCGCGCGAGGTCGTCGTCCCGCGCCTGCCCAGCCGCCGCGACGAGATCGGGACACTGGCCCGCGCGCTCAGCGACATGACGCAGGCGTTGCGCCAGCGGATCGACGCCGGCGAGCATTTCGCCGCCGACGTGACGCACGAACTCAAGAACCCGATCGCGTCGGTGCGCTCGGCGATCGAGGGGCTTGGCCGCGTCACCGATGACGCGCAGCGCGCGCAGCTGCTCGCGATCGCCGACGAGGACGTCCGGCGACTCGACCGGCTGGTGAGCGATATCAGCGAGGCGAGCCGCGTCGACGCGCAATTGTCGCGCACCCTGTTCGAACCGATCGACGTCGGGATGATGATCGAATCGATGCTCGCCGCGCGGTGTGCGCGGATCGGTCCAGACACGCCGCATCCGCGCCTCGCCTTTGCCCGCCCGCGCAAGGGCACGACACTGGTGATGGGTGACGGTCACCGGCTGGAACGCGCGATCAACAATGTCATCGACAATGCGATCAGCTTTTCGCCGCCGAACGGGCTGGTGTGCATCGCCGCGACGCGGCTGGGCGACGAGGTGCATGTCCGCGTGGACGACGACGGCCCCGGCATCGACCCCGCCCAACGCGAGGCAATTTTCCGCCGTTTTCACAGCGACCGGCCGGCCGGCGAAGCCTTTGGCCGCCACAGCGGACTGGGCCTCGCCATCGCCCGCACGATCATCGAGGGACATAATGGCACGATCAGCGCGCGCGACCGCGACGACGGCAAGCCGGGCGCCAGCCTGCTGATGACCCTGCCCGCCAGCGACGGCGGGGCGGACGCCGACTGAGCATCCCGGCTGCCGCGCGGCGGGGGACCAGATCGGTTTGTCGCCTTGCGGCCCCGCTTGGTCGCCGGTAAGCCTTGCGCCATGCTTCCGAGCCGGACCAGAACCGAAATCGTCAACATCCATGCCAGCTGCGTGACCGCGGGCAATGGCGGGGTGCTGATTCTGGGCAATTCGGGCCAGGGCAAGTCCGACCTGGCGCTGCGCCTGATCGATCGCGGTGCGAAGCTGGTCGCCGACGACCGCTGCGACATCTGGTTCGACCGCGGCCGGCTGTGGTGCCGTCCCCCGGATAATCTTGCCGGCAAGCTGGAAGTGCGCGGAATCGGCATTGTCGAACGGGCGTGGACCGCGCCGGTGCCGCTGGCGCTCGCGGTGCGGCTGACCGACCGTTACGACCGGATGCCCGCGGTCGGGCAGTTCGAAACCGTCGCGGGGCATCCCTTGCCCGCGCTGCTGCTGTCGGCATTCGAGGTGTCCGCGCCGATCAAGATATTGCTCGCGCTCGAACGGCTGGCGCCCGCGGCATGACCGCGCCAACCAACCCGGCCGCCGAGTCGCGACTGCTCCTCGTTACCGGACTGTCGGGCGCGGGCAAATCGACGGTGCTGAAAGTGCTCGAGGATCTGGGCTGGGAGGTCGTCGACAATCTGCCGCTGGCGCTGCTCGAAACGCTGATCGACGCGCCGGTGAAGCGCAGCCAGGCCGGGCGGCCGCTGGCGGTCGGCATCGACAGCCGCAGCCGGGGCTTTCGCCCGGCGCTGCTCGTGCAGCGGATCAAGGCGCTGCGCGAGGGCGGCGGCCGCGACATCCAGACTTTGTTTCTCGATTGCGCCGGCACCGAGCTTGAACGGCGCTTTTCGGAAACGCGCCGCCGCCACCCGATGGCCGAGGACCGCCCCGCCGCCGACGGCATCGCGCGCGAACGCGAGATGATGGAACCGCTGCGTCGCTGGGCCGAACATGTCATCGACACCACCAATTACAGCAGCAACGATTTGCAGCAGGAGGTGCGCCAGCGGTTCGGCGACGCCGACGACAATGAACCGGTGCTCAATATATTGAGCTTCGGCTTCGCGCGCGGGCTGCCGCGCAACGCCGATCTGGTGTTCGACATGCGCTATCTGCGTAATCCGCACTGGGACGCCAAATTGAAGCCCGGCACCGGGCTCGACGCCGATGTCGCCGCCTATGTAAGGGCCGACCCCGCCTATGAAGACAGCGTGACGCAGATCGAAAGGCTGATCCTGACCTTGCTGCCGCGGTATCGCGCCGAGGGTAAGAGCTATGTCACCATCGCCTTTGGCTGCACGGGCGGGCGCCACCGGTCGGTGCATGTCGCGGCGCGGGTCGCCGAAACGCTGCGCGCGTCCGGATATGAGCCAGCCGTGACCCACCGCAACCTTGACTCTGCCCCGCAAGATGCGCTTGAGGGCAAGCCCCCGCCCGCGCGATCCGCCGGTGGCGGGAAACCATAAGGGTCGACGACTGCATGCCGAACGATAAGGCTTTGCCGCTGCTGGGAATG
>JAHCKJ010000136.1 GCA_026125835.1 Sphingopyxis sp. | reverse complement strand
TCGGCTCGGAGGCGGTGACGTCGAGCAGATCGTCGGCGAGCTGGAAGGCGCGGCCGGCCGCTTCCGCATAGGCGGTGAGGTGGCCCAGCGCATCGTTGTCGGCGCCGCCGAGCAGGGCGCCGATGCGGACGGCGGCGCGGATCAGCGCGCCGGTCTTCATCGCCTGCATGCGGGCGATGGCGGTTTCGTTGAGCAGGGCGGTCTCGGCCTCGATGTCGGCCATCTGGCCGCCCACCATGCCGCCGGTGCCGGCGCCTGCCGCCAGCGCCACCACGAGGCGCGCGGCGAGGGCATCGTTGCCGGCGGTGCCGTGGTCGGCCAGATGGCCGAAGGCCAGCGTCAGCAGCGCGTCGCCGGCGAGGATCGCGGTGGCGTCGTCATAGAGCTTGTGGACGGTCGGCCGGCCGCGGCGGACGTCGTCATCGTCCATCGCCGGCAGATCGTCATGGATCAGCGAATAGCAGTGGATCAGCTCCACCGCGGTTGCCGCGGCGAGGCTGTTGTCGCCGTCGACGCCGAGCAGCCGGGCGGTTTCGCGCAGCAGGAAGGGCCTCAGCCGCTTGCCGCCCTCGAGTGCGCCGTGCCGCATGGCGGCCAGCAGCCGGGCCGGGGGCTCGCCGGGGCCGCTCAGCCGCTCGGCGGTCAGCAGCGTGTCGAGCGCCCGCTCGATTTCGGCGGCGTTCCGGCGGAGCTTGTCGTCAAAACTTGTCATGGCTCCGGGGCTCTAGCCAAAAAGCGCTGCCGGCGCTACTGCGGCGCATGGCGGCATGCCCGAAATGGGGTAGCCAAGCGGGGAATTCTCCACTATAGAGCCCCGACTTTTCCCGGCAGACCCTGAGCTGTCGCGCCGAAATCCTCGGCGAAAACGAGAATTACGGAGACTAGTATGGCTGTTCCGAAGCGCAAGACCTCGCCGATGAAGCGCGGTTTCCGCCGCTCGGCCGACGCGATCGCCAACCCCACCTATGTCGAAGACAAGGATTCGGGTGAGCTGCGTCGTCCCCATCACGTGTATCTCAAGAACGGCATGTATCGCGGTCGCCAGATTCTCGCGGCAAAGAATTAAGCCGAAAGGCGAGCAGGCGCTGATGCGCTTTATCTGATATGTCGACGGCCGGCCCCCACAAGGGTCGGCCGTTTTGTTTTTATTCCGCCAGGGGCGCGGCCAAACCGGAGCAGGGCACTATGAGCATGCGCGTCGAATCGGACACCATGGGTACGATCGAGGGTCCGAACGATAAATACTACGGCGCGCAGACCGCCCGGAGCCTCCAGAACTTCGATATCGGCGGCGAGAAGATGCCGGTCGAGATCGTCACGGCCTTCGGCATTCTCAAGAAGGCAGCGGCTCTGGCCAACCACAAGCTGGGCCTCATGGACGAGAAGACGCGCGATCTCGTCGTCGCTGCGGCGGACGAAGTGATTTCCGGCAAGCTGGCCGATCATTTCCCGCTGGTGGTGTGGCAGACCGGGTCGGGCACGCAGTCCAACATGAATGTCAACGAGGTCATTTCCAACCGCGCCATCGAAATGGCTGGCGGCACGATGGGGTCCAAGAAGCCCGTCCACCCCAATGACCACGTCAACCTCGGGCAGTCGTCGAACGACGCCTTCCCGACCGCCATGCACATCGCCGCCGCCCGCGAGCTCGTCGAGCGCCTGTGCCCCAAGGTGACCGCCCTGCGCGACGCGCTGGCGGAGCAGGCGGCGGCCTGGGTCGACATCGTCAAGATCGGCCGCACGCACCTTCAGGATGCGACCCCGCTGACCCTGGGGCAGGAATTTTCGGGCTATGTCGCGCAGCTGATCGCGTGCCGCGCGCGGATCGAGGGGGCGCTGGCGCATAATATCTGCAAGCTGGCGCAGGGCGGCACCGCGGTGGGGACCGGGCTGAATGCGCCCGCGGGGTTCGACGCCGCGATGGCGGCGGAGCTGTCGCGCGCCACCGGGATCGCCTTTGCACCGGCGCCGAACAAGTTCGAGGCGCTGGCGTCGAACGACGGCCTCGTCTTTTTCTCGGGTGCGCTGAACACATTGGCGGCCGCGCTGACCAAGATCGCCAATGATATCCGCCTGCTGGGATCGGGCCCGCGCGCGGGGCTGGGCGAGCTTGAGCTGCCCGCGAACGAGCCAGGCAGCTCGATCATGCCGGGCAAGGTCAATCCGACGCAGTGCGAGATGCTGACGATGGTGGCAGCGCAAGTGATCGGCAACCATCAGGCGGTGACCGTCGGCGGGATGCAGGGGCATCTGGAACTCAACGTGTTCAAGCCGCTGATCGGCGCCAATGTGCTGCGTTCGATCGAACTGCTGAGCATCGGCATGGCGACCTTTGCCAGCAACTGCGTCGAAGGCCTTGAACCGAACCGCGGACGCATTGCCGAACTGGTCGAACGGTCGCTGATGCTCGTCACCGCGCTCGCGCCCGAAGTCGGTTATGACAAGGCAGCCAAGATCGCCAAGCAGGCGCACGAGACGGGATCGACGCTGAAGGACGCCGCGCTGGCGCTGGGCTATGTCGACGCGGCGACGTTCGACCGGCTGGTCGACCCGCGCACGATGCTGGGGCCGGAACCCAAAGCCGCCGCCGCGGATTGATGCGACAGAAGGAGACGGGATCATGATCGGCAGGATCGTTGGCGGTTTGCTGGGAAGCGCGGTTGGTCGGAAAAAGGGCAATCACCCGATTGCGGGCGCGGTGATCGGCGCGGGCACATTGTTCGCGGCGCGGCGGCTGTTCCCGCAGCGCTATGCCGCAATGGCGGCGTGGGCGGCGGCGGGCTATCTCACCAAGAAATGGGCCGAGCGCGCCGAGGCGCGCCGGGCATCGGAAGCCGCACATGCCGCCGACACCGACCTGGCGCGCGCGGGCGTGGTCGACAGCTATGCCGGAACCGCCGACCCCGCAGGACCGACGCCCGACGGCGAAGCGATCGGTGACGCGCTGCCCCCCGCGATTCCCCTCGATACGAACGGCAAACGCCCCGCGATCCATTGATCGCGCCCGGTGCGGTTGAGGCCTGACGACCGCGCCGGCCAACGTCTGAAAATGGCATATTTGTACCATATCGGTTATTCAACTTGACATGTTAACGCCCTTATGGCACATGGCGTGCAATATCGGCGAATATGTCATGGTCGCACCGGGCGTCGGGATGACCCGGTACCTTGCCATTGCCGACGCGAACTGTATTGCTGTAACAATACACAAACGGGAGCGAATGGGGCATGGCGTGGCGCGCGATTTGGTGGGCGGTCTGGGCGGCGATTGCGGCAATAACCGGCCCGGCGGCGCTGGCCGAGACCGGCGGTCAGGGCGCGGAAACGCCGCCCGCTGCGGCCCAGCCGGTCGCCGCGGACCCCGAAGGACGGGACGAGGCTTTTGCCGCCGACTTCGGCCGGTTCCTGGACAATGCGATGGCGCGCTTTCCGTCGGTCCCCGCGCTGTCGGTCGCGGTCGTTCACCGCGGCGTACCGGTGTTTGCGGGCGCGAAGGGGCGCGCCGATGTCGCGGGCGGGGTCGCGGCCACCGCCGACACCCCCTTTTACATCGCGTCGTCGACCAAGGCTTTTGTCGGCACCGCGCTGGCGCGGCTCGACGCGCGCGGGACGATCGACCTTGACTGGACGATGCGCGAGCTGGCGCCCGATGTGGCCTTTGTCCCGGAGATCCGCGCCGACCGGATCAGCCTGCGCGACCTGCTGGCGCATCGCCACGGGCTGGCGGGCGACGCGATGGCGTTCCGGCTGGCGTATAGCGGCGATTATGACGCGGCGGTGCTGGAACGGCTGCTCGCCGGGTTGAAACCCGATGCCACGACGCCCGCGGGCACGTTCCGCTATGGCAATATCGGCTATAATGTCGCGGCGTTGCTGATCGAGCGGCGCACGGGATTGCGCTGGCAGGATATGGTCGAGGCCGAGCTGATCGCGCCGCTGGGCATGACCGCCACGCTGGCCGAGGGGCTGGCGGCGGGCGGCAACCGGACGCCGGTGGCGGCGCCCTATAGCGGCGGCGAGCGTGTGTATCTGACCAAGGTCGATGCGACGATGCACGCCGCGGGGGGCATGGTTGCCAGCGCCAACGACATGGCGCGCTGGCTGGCGCTGCAACTGGCGGACGGCGGAGCGATGGCCGCGGCAGCGGCGGCGGCGCGCGAACCGGTGGCGACGCTCGACAGCGCCTTTGGGCCGTTCCGGCGGACGGGATATGGGCTGGGCTGGTATTCCGGGCCGTTTGAGGGGGGCACGCTCTATCACGCCTTTGGCGCGTTCGCGGGAGCGCGGGCGCATGTGTCGGTGCAGCCCGCCACCGGGCTGGGGGTCGCGGCGACCGCGAATGACGATGGTGCCGGGTTCCGGTTGGTCGATCTGGCGGCGCTCTATGCCTATGACTGGTACCGGCTTGGCGCGGCCGAGGCGGAAGCCAGAGCGACCGCGCAATTGGACGCGCTGGCGGCACAATGGGCGCGGCAGGTCGAAAAGGTCGCGGCGCAGCGCGCCGAACGCGCCGCGCGCGCGTCGCAGCTGAGCCTGCCGCCCGCGGCTTATGCCGGCGATTATTGCCATGCCGATTATGGCACGATCCGCGTCGCGCCGCAGCGGACGCAGCTGGAGTTGACGATGGGGCGGCTGCATGGCGTTACCGAAGCCGGGACCGACCCCGACACGGTGCGCGCCGATCTGATACCCGGGCAGGGCGAAATCTATCGTTTTACGCTCACGGGCAGTGCGGCGACGGCGATCGAGGCGTTCGGGAGCCGGTTCGAGCGCTGCATCGGTAGCAGCGCGAGCGTCAGCCCGCCGCCTGCCATTCCTTGATCGCCTCGACGGGCGAGACGAGCATGAGGACGTTGAGCGTCAGATTGTCGCGGATCGCCCACAGGGTGAAGAGTTCGAAGATGATGGCGATGGCGACGGTGACCCACCAGCGCATCCGGCTGGCGGCGAGGAAGCCCGCGACCATGAACAGCGCATCGCTGACCGAATTGAGGATCGAATCGCCGCTGTAGCCGAACGCCATCGTCACCTCGCGATAGCGGTCGATGATGACCGGCGAATTTTCGAGGATTTCCCACGCCGCCTCGATCCCGATCGCCAGTGCGAGCAGCACCCAGAGCGGCTGGCGCGGCAGCAGCCAGCGGCCGAGGCCGTAGAAGATGAAGCCGTGGATGATATGGCTGAAGCTGTACCAGTCGGCGATCTGCTGGCTGTTCTGGTCCGACTGGACGGTGCCGTGCCACAGGCTGATCGTGCCGCACGGGCAGATCGGCGGGCGGCCCATTGCGAACAGGATGGCGGCGAACAGCGCAAGCAGCGCCGCGGCGACCAGCCAGCCGGTGCGTGAAATCCCCGTCATCGACGCCGCCCTTCCCGCTTGACCGTTGCCCTGTGTCGCGCGAATAGCGCGCATGGCTGAAAGCGTCCATCTCAACCGCCGCGGCGTGTTGTTCGTCCTCTCCTCGCCGTCGGGCGCGGGCAAGACCACCATTTCGAAAAAGATGCTGGGGGTCGATGGCGACATCGCGCTGTCGGTCTCGGCCACCACCCGCCCGCCGCGCCCCGGCGAGATCGACGGCAAGGATTATCATTTCGTCGACACCGAGACGTTCAAGAAAATGGCCGCCGACGGCGAGTTTCTGGAATGGGCGCATGTGTTCGGCCACCGTTACGGCACCCCGCGCGCGCGGGTCGAGGAATTGCTGGCGGCGGGCAAGGACGTGCTGTTCGACATCGACTGGCAGGGCGCGCAGCAACTGTATCAGGAGGCCGGTCCCGATGTCGTGCGCGTGTTCGTGTTGCCGCCGACGATGGAAGAGCTGGAGCGGCGGCTGCGCAGCCGCAAGACCGACAGCGACGAGGTGATCGCCGCGCGGATGGCACGCGCCGCGAACGAGATCAGCCACTGGGACGGCTATGACTATGTGCTGATCAACGACAATGTCGACGAATGTTACGGCGAAGTGATGGCCATCCTGCGCGCCGAGCGGTTGAAGCGGCGACGGCAGATCGGGCTGATCGGCTTTGCCCGCGACCTGATCCGGTCGGTGCCGGAGGGCGATACGGCGATTTAGCCGCAATCGTCATGGCGAGCGCAGCGAAGCAATCCAGAGCGGGTTACGCTACTCTGGATTGCTTCGCTGCGCTCGCCCT
>JAHCKJ010000135.1 GCA_026125835.1 Sphingopyxis sp. | reverse complement strand
CATGGAGTGCGCACAGCGCGGTGACCACCGCATCGCACAGCCCCTCGGGCGCTTCGGCGCCGTTCGGCAGCCGGATCATCGGCGTCGTCATCAGATGGCCGACGTTGCGCACGAACATCACGCTGCGGCCGTGCAGAACGAAGGGATCGCCCGCGGGCGACGTCCATTCACGGTCGACCGCCATAGCCCGGGTCACGGTCTTGCCGCCCTTGTCGAAGCTCTCGACGAGATCGCCGCGCATCAGGCCCAGCCAGTTGGTGTAGCCGAGCACCTTGTCCTCGCCATCGACCGCGGCAACGCTGTCCTCCAGGTCGATGATCGTGGTCAGCGCCGCTTCGAGCACGACATCGGCGATCCCCGCCGGGTCGGTCCGCCCGATCGCACTCGCCGAATCGATGACCAGTTCGATGTGCAGGCCATGGTGGCGGAGCAAAATGCCGCCGGGCTTGCTGCCGACCCATTGCGCCGGATCGGCAAGCGTCAATTGTCCGCCCTGCCAGTCGGCCCAGCTGCCCGATGCGAGCGGCACCGCTTCGTCCAGAAACGCCTTGGCGCGCGCGATCACCGCCGCGCCGCGTGCCGCGTCATAGCCGCCGGGCTTGGCGGGCGGCGCGTCGAGCGCATCGGTGCCGTAGAGCGCATCATACAGGCTGCCCCAGCGCGCGTTGGCGGCGTTCAGGGCAAAGCGCGCGTTGAGCGCGGGCACGACCAGTTGCGGCCCCGCCATCGTCGCGATTTCGGGATCGACATTCCGGGTGCCGATTTTGAACGGCGCGGGTTCGGGGACCAGATAGCCGATGTCGCGCAGAAACGCCTGATAGGCGGCAGCGTCATGCGCCTGCCCCGCCCGCGCTTCGTGCCACGCATCGATCTGCGCCTGCAGATCCTCACGCTTGGCGAGCAGGGCTGCATTTCCGGGAGCAAATTTGCCCAGCAAAGCGGCAAAGTCGGCCCAGAATTTGACCACATCCAGCCCGGTACCGGGCAGCGCGCGCGCCTCGATAAATTCCGCCAGTCGCGAATCGACGGACAGGCCTGCGCGGTCGAGAAATTCGGTCATGTATGCACCCTTTGGTCGGCGCGGCTGCGCCCGTGGACCCGGGGAGGAAAGGGCCGCCGCCCTATGCCGCGATTGGCCCGATATGGCAATGGCGGCGATATCGCGCATAGGATTTCGGCGATTAAGTTGCGTTTCGGGACTTGCCGTGCCCCTTCGCATGTGATTATGTTGCAACGCACAACAAAACTTCTCTCCCCTCGTCAAGGCTATATCATGAGCGAAACCCGGCTCACCCTGATGGAAGCGATCGCGCGCAAGCGCGTCGTGACCGCGCAATATAACGGCCAGCAGATGAAGCTCGCGCCGCACCAGCTGTTCGAACGCCGCGGCGACCTGTTCGTCAGCGCACTCAACCTCGACAAAAGCTGGCGGTCCGACGACGAGCGGCGGCTCGGCCATTTCAAGCTCGACGGGCTGGTCGAACCGGCGCTGATCGACGCCAGTTTCGAACCCCTACCCTCGTTCGAGGCCGCGCCGCCGCAAAGCGACGACACCTTGCTTCTTGCGATCTGACCGCGGGACCCGCGCCAAATTGGCGTGGATTGCCGATTGAGCACACCGTGGCTATGGGGTCGCCGAACGCCAGCCATCGGATGATCGATCATGAAGAACATTTGTCCCCGCACGGTTTTTGCATGGATTCTTGTTTCGCTCGCGGTCGCATTTCCATCGCTCGTTGCTGCGCAGGAAGCCAGGAGCAGGCTCGTGATCCTGGGCGTCGACCATGCCGCCCAACTCGTTGCCGAGCGGGACCAGCCCGGCATTTACCCGGCCTATTTCGATCTTCTCAAGCCTGCGGCGATTTGCATCGAAAGACCGCCCGAGCAGGCGTCTCGGCAGGATTTTTATGAGTTCACCTATGAGGTCCAGGGGATCATCCTGCCCTATGCGACCGACCGCGGGATCGAATTATGTCCGATCGACTGGATGCCCCCGATCGACGACCAGCTATTGGGCTTTGGCGTCGATCTGGACTCCCCGCTCGAAATACGGCGCCCGCAGGGGTTTCAGGGTTTCCTGGCTTTTCCCGATGCCAAAATGTTGGATTGGGACTTTTTCGCCGCCGAAAAGCCCGAAACCTTGGCTCCCGCGAAAAAATGGGCGGCGGAACCCGCGCCGCGCGCCGATCGCGACCTGCCACGCCGCCTCTATCTTTATCGCACTTACATGCAGGCGCAGCGCATTCGTGCCATCGCGCACAAGAGGCGCGGCCAAACCGTTCTTGTCGTTGTCGGCCATTTCCACAAACCCGATATCGAAGCGATCCTGCAGCATGATCCCGCAATCGAACTGGTACCCGCCACCAGCGTTGGTCGGCCGACCGACGCGGCAGTGCGCGCTGCAACGACGGCGGAACATCGCGGCGCTATCCTCGCGTTCAACCTGCTAGGAATGCAGGCGACTACCGGCAACGTGAACTGGGGTTGGATCGAGCGCGTACTCACCGATTTTACCGGAGCAACGCCTTCACCCGAAGCGAAGCTGTTCCACACAAGGTACGCAGTGCTGACGGGAAAACTGTCGCTTGCCGATGCCGTGCGGCGTTACGAGTTGATCGCCAACGACGCGTCGGCAGCGGTGCCTTTCACCTGGAATGGCGTCAAGGATCGCTCGCGGATCGATTCCTTTTTCGACCCCTTTGGCAATCTCGATGTGCGGCAACGCGCCCGCGCCGAATTGGCGCGGACGCTGTTTGCACAGAGGCAGGCACGCCGGGCAGAGCAGGTGCTCGCGCACCTCGCCACCGATCTGTCACCGCGAAAGGCGCTGCAGCTTCGCGGCTATACGCCGCTGCTGCAACCGTCGCCGGCTGCCGCAACGGCTCCCTGACGCGCAATGCGTCACGAAATGTCGGGGGTCGCCAAACGGCTCTTGTCGCGGCTATAGCCGCGGCATGACTTCCATCTCGGCTACCGAAACCGCCACGCTCGAACGCGCCGCCGATGCGCCGATGCTGGCGCAGGTCGAACGCTGGGCCGCGATCAACAGCGGCACCGGCAACCTTGCGGGGCTGAAAAATGTTGCGGGGCTGCTCGCCGACAGCTTTGCCGCGCTGCCCGGCGACGTGCGGCTCGTCGCGGCGGTTCCGGTCGAAAGCGTCGATGCCGCGGGCCGGGTCAGCACGATCCAGCGCGGCGACCATCTGCATTTGCGGGTGCGCCCCGACGCGCCGGTCCAGCTGTTGCTCACCGGGCATATGGACACGGTGTTCGCCGCTGATCATCCGTTCCAGAGCCTGAAGTGGCTGGAACCCGGCGTCCTCAACGGCCCCGGCACCGCCGACATGAAGGCAGGGATTTCGGTGATCCTCGCCGCGCTGACCGCGCTCGAAGCCTCGCCGTTCGCAGACCGTGTCGGCTATGACGTGATGATCAACAGCGACGAGGAAACCGGCAGCCACGCCTCCGCCGCGCTGATTGCGAAACTGGCGAAGGGCAAGACCGCGGCGCTGACCTACGAACCCGCGCTGCCCGACGGCACGCTGGCGGGGGCAAGGCCGGGCAGCGGCAACTTCAGCGTCATCATCCACGGACTGTCGGCGCACGCCGGGCGCAATCCCGACGACGGTCGCAACGCGCTGCTCGCGGCCGCCGACCTCACGCTGCGGCTCGCGGCGCTCAAATCGCCCGAACTCAAGGTCAATCCCGCGAAGATCGACGGCGGCAGCCCGAACAATGTCGTCCCCGATCAGGCGATCCTGCGCGTCAACATGCGGCCATCGACGCCGGAGGCGATGATCGAGGCCGAAGCCGCGTTGCGCGCCGCGGTCGCCGCGGTGTCGCGCGACCACGACGTCCATTGCCACCTTCACGGCGGCTTCAACCGCCCGCCCAAGCCGCTCGACCCCGCCGCGACGCGCCTGTTCGAACTGGTCCGCGACTGCGGCGCCGCGCTCGGCCTGCCGCCGATCCGCTGGAACGCCACGGGCGGCGTGTGCGACGGCAACAATATCGCGGCGTGCGGCATTCCCGTGGTCGATACCATGGGGCCGCGCGGCGGCGCGATCCATTCATCGGACGAATTTCTGATCGTCGACAGCCTCGCCGAACGCGCGCAGCTGTCGGCGCTGACCATGTTGAGAATAGCGGAACGGGGGATGGTGTGAATTATGTGATCCGGGCGGCCAAGCCGGGCGATTTGCAAAGCATCTATGAAATGGCGAAGCTGACGGGCGGCGGCTTCACCAACCTCCCCCCCGACAAAAAGGCGCTGCGTGCCAAGCTGGAGCGCGCCGAGGCGGGCTTTGCTTCGGAGCGCGAATATCCCGGCGACGATCTGTATCTGATGGTGCTCGAAGACCTCGACAGCGGCGAGGTGCGCGGAACGTGCCAGATTTTCGGACAGGTCGGTCAAAGATGGCCCTTTTATTCCTATCGCATCGGCACCGACAGCAAGCACAGTGAACAGCTGGGGCGGACGTTTCACGCCCAGGTGCTGATGCTGAGCAACGATCTCAACGGGTCGAGCGAGGTCGGCGGGCTGTTCCTCCATCCGGCGGCGCGCGCCGGCGGGCTGGGGTTGTTGCTCGCGCGCTCGCGCTACCTGTTCATCGCCCGCCACCGCGCGCGCTTTGCCGACCGCATCCTGGCCGAGCTGCGCGGCGTGATCGACGAAGCGGGCGGATCGCCCTTCTGGGACGGGGTCGCGGGCAAGTTTTTCGGGATGAATTTCCAGGAGGCCGACCAGTTCAACGCGGTCCACGGCAACCAGTTCATCGCCGACCTGATGCCCAAGCACCCGGTCTATATCGCGATGCTGAGCGAGCACGCGCGCAGCGTGATCGGCGTCCCGCACCCTACCGGCCGCGCCGCGATGCGGATGCTGGAGAATGAGGGCTTCGCTTTCGAAAATTATGTCGACATCTTCGACGGCGGCCCGACGATGACCGCGCGCACCGACCAGGTGGCGAGCATCCGCGACGCGAAGCATGTCGAGGTCACCGGTATTGCGTCCGACAACGCGCACTCCGGCGAGGACGCGCTGATTGCGACCGGCCGCCTCGCCGAATTCCGTTGCTGTTTCGGCAGGGTCGGCGCGGATGGCAGCATCGATCCCGAAGCGGCGCGAATCTTGGAAGTCGGCAAGGGCGATCAGATCAGCTGGATCGGGCGCTGACCGATGCTCACCGAAATCAACTTCGACGGGATCATCGGCCCCAGCCACAATTATGCCGGGCTCAGCCGCGGCAATATCGCCTCGGCCAGCCATGCGGGTGATGTATCGCAGCCACGCGCCGCGGCGTTGCAGGGCATCGACAAGATGCGCCACAATCTGGCGCTCGGCCTTCCGCAGGGTTTTTTCATGCCGCTCGACCGGCCCGACACACGCTGGCTGGAAACGCTAGGCACCACCGAAGAAAGCGCCGAGGCCCACCTTCGCGCGCAGGCCTGGTCGGCCTCGTCGATGTGGGCAGCCAATGCCGCGACCGTCTCGCCCGCGCCCGACAGCGCCGACGGCAAATGCCATCTGACCGTCGCCAACCTCGTCACCATGCCGCACCGCAGCCATGAATGGCCGGGCACGCTGGCGCAACTGCGGCTGGCCTTCGCCAACCCCGCCTTTGCCGTTCACGCGCCGATCCCGGCGCCTTTCGGCGACGAGGGCGCGGCGAACCATATGCGGCTGTGCAACGGGCACGACAGCACGGGTGTCGAAATCTTTGTCTATGGATTAAGCGGCGGACGCTTCCCCGCCCGCCAGCATCTCGACGCGTCAAAGGCGATCGCGCGCCATCACCGACTCGATCCCGCGCGCACGCTGTTCATTCGCCAGTCGGACACCGCGATTCAAGGCGGCGCCTTTCACAACGACGTCGTCGCGGTCGCGAACGAGCATGTGCTGTTCACCCACGAAACCGCGTTCGAGGACCGCGAGGCGGCGCACGCCGAAATCCGCGCCGCCTTTCCCGCGGTCGAGATCGTCGAAGTGCCGGCCAGCGCGGTGACGCTGCCCGACGCGATCAAATCCTATCTGTTCAATGCCCAGCTGGTCAGCCTGCCCGATGGCGGCATGGGGCTGGTGCTGCCGACCGAGGCGCAGGACACACCCGCGGTGTGGGACTGGCTGGAGGCGCATGTCGCCGGGAACGGCCCGATCCGCCGCCTGCTGCCGGTCGATG
>JAHCKJ010000134.1 GCA_026125835.1 Sphingopyxis sp. | reverse complement strand
TGGCTCATCGCTGAAGATATGCCGCGCGCCAAGCGCGGCAACACGCTCGAACTCGCGTGTCGCGACGTCCGGCGGCGCGACCCGGACCTTGCCCGCACCGCCGCGCAGTACCAGATCTGGCAGCGCGTCGAGTGCGGCCTCGCCGGAGCCGAAACGCTGCATCAACTGGTGCCAGCTTACCGGGCCGACGTGCGGGGTTCGGATCAGGCGCAGCCGCGCGATCCGTTCCGCATGCGTCATGCAGCGCCGTCCTTTTTCGTGCCGACGCGCGGCTCGGTTCCGGCGCGCAGCCGCGCGATATTCTCGCGGTGCCGCCAGAGCACGATGACGGCAAGCCCCGCAAGGCCGATCGCATAGGTTGGATAGCCCAGCACGAGCGCCGCGATCGGCGCGGCCACCGCGCCGAGCATCCCGCCGAGCGAGGAAATCTTGAGCAGCAGCACCGTACCCAGCCACACCGCCGCGAACGCCAGCCCGATCGGCCAGGCGAGCGCCAGCGCGAGTCCCAGCAAGGTGGCGACGCCCTTGCCGCCGCGAAATTTCAGCCACACGGGATAGCAATGCCCGATCATCGCCGCGGCGCCCGCGATCATCGCGCCATCATCGCCGAATTCGGGGGCGAAGTGGCGCGCCAGCAGAACGGCCACCGCCCCCTTTGCCCCGTCGAGCAGCAAGGTTGCGGCAGCGAGCCCCTTGCGCCCCGTCCGCAACACGTTGGTCGCGCCGATATTGCCCGAACCGATCTGGCGCAGGTCACCCGCGCCGAACAGGCGGGTCAGGATGACGCCGAAGGAAATCGAGCCGAGCAGGTAGCCCATGGCAATCAGAAGATAGACGGTCATGATGTTTCTTGGCTCCGTTCGGGAGGATTGTGGCGAAGTTGGCGGGCGCAAGCAACGGATTCGGAGAGAATAGCGATCAGAATGGACGCTATCCTTCGTCGTCATGCTGAACTTGTTTCAGCATCCATGGCCATCCAGCGCAGCGCGCGCCGCGTATCGGGCGAGAACAAGCCATGGACCCTGAAACAAAATTCAGGGTGACGACGATCTGAAAGGGTTTGGGCGATTGAGCACCCTTTCCTCGCCTGCTAACGCCGCGCCATGTCTGCCCCCGCCCCCGACGCCCCCATCCTCTTCTTCGATTCCGGCCTCGGCGGCCTCACCGTTCTCGGCCCGACGCGCGCGCTGCTGCCGACCGCGCCGGTCGTCTATGCCGCCGATTATGCCGGGATACCTTATGGCCAGAAAAGCGAGGCCGAACTCGCGGCGCGCGTCCCCGCCCTGCTGGGCCGACTGGTCGAGCGCTATCAACCGCGACTGGCGGTCATCGCCTGCAACACCGCCTCGACCATTGCCCTGGCCCATGTCCGCGCCGCGCTCGACCTGCCGATCGTCGGCACCGTTCCCGCGATCAAGCCCGCCGCGCAGCTGACCAAAAGTGGCGTTATCGGTGTACTTGGTACCGAAGCGACGGTGCGCCAACCCTATGTAGACGACCTCAGCGCGCGCTTTGCTGACGGTAAAACGGTGCTGCGCCATGGCAGTCCCGGGCTGGTCACCGGCGCCGAGGCCAAGCTGCGGGGCGAGCCGGTCGATCCAACGGTCATCGCGCGCGCCATCGCCGGGCTTCGCGAGCAACCGGCCGGCGATACGATCGACGTGATTGTCCTCGCCTGTACCCATTTTCCGTTGCTCGCGGATGAGCTTCAGGCGGCCGCCGGTCCCGCCGTGACCCTCATCGACGGTGCGGACGGCATCGCGCGCCGGATCGCCGCTTTGACGGAAGGCCAGCCCTGGCCCACCGCTACCGCGCCCGGAGTCGCGGTCTTCACGCGCAGCATCGACCGGCCGCCGCCGCCGCTCGCCACGCTCGCGCCCTATGGCATCGACCGGATCGAGACGATCTGAGGCGTCACTCGCGCCCCGCGGCGCAGGCCGCCAGCCAGGTGCGATCCTCCGGCTGCGGCCCCTGCTCGCCCAGGCTGCGAACGCGCGGGATGCCCATGTCGCGCGTCACGCCCCGACAACTGGTCGGCGCATCGCTCGATGTGCTGAACAATCGACCGCGGCACTGAAACAGCCGTTCTCTCGACGGAGCCCATCCCACCTTGGCGGCATCTCGCGGCGCTCGGCCGGGACAATAGGTGTCGGTCTCCGATCCGGGGTCGCCGCACATCTTGTCGATCTGCGCCACGCCGCCCGTCACCGTGCCAACGAACCGCTGTTCATAATAAGCGTTCGTCGCAAAATAGCGCTGGACCCCGCACACGCGGCTCCCGCGCTGCGCGAGCAATTTGTACGAGCAGATTTCCGACCCGCGATAGGTCTCGCACGACATCCAGGCGCCATCGAACGGCGCGGGTGACGCTGCGGGCGCGGGCCACGCCGCCACGCCCGCGGCAGCCAGCGACAGCAAGGCAATGACGACCGGACGCATCCTGACCGCTCCTTTCCAGTGCAACGGTTCGCAACTCCAGCGCCGCCAGTCAACGTCCCGGTGCATCGATGACACTGATCGACGCGATGATTTGCGAATCGTTCGCACTGGCCTTTGGGGCGTTTCGCCGTTATTGGCCCGCATGTTAACCGCCGCCCAAGCGAGCGGCCAAAGGCCTGACATTGGCACCTGACTGCGGGGCTGGAACGTGAACTACAACGATATTTTCGCGCGCGCGATCGACCGGCTGCACGAAGAGGGACGCTACCGCGTCTTTATCGACATCCTCCGCAACAAGGGCGCCTTTCCCAACGCACGCTGCTTCGCCGGCCATAATGGTCCGAAGCCGATCACCGTCTGGTGCTCGAACGACTATCTCGGCATGGGCCAGCATCCCAAGGTCGTCGCCGCGATGGAAGAGGCGCTGCACGATGTCGGCGCCGGGTCGGGCGGTACGCGCAACATCGGCGGCAACACGCATTATCACGTCGACCTCGAGGCCGAGCTTGCCGACCTGCACGGCAAGGAAGGCGCACTGCTGTTCACCTCGGGCTATATCTCGAACGAGGCGACGCTCGGCACGCTCGGCAAGCTTCTGCCCAACTGCATCATCTATTCGGACGAGCTCAACCACGCCTCGATGATCGCGGGCATCCGCAATTCGGGCTGCGAAAAGCGCGTTTGGCGCCACAACGACCTTTCCCATCTCGAAGAATTGCTCGCCGCCGACGATCCCGATGCGGCCAAGCTGATCGCGTTCGAAAGCGTCTATTCGATGGACGGCGACGTCGCGCCGATCCACGCGATCTGCGACCTCGCCGAAAAATATAACGCCCTCACCTATTGTGACGAAGTCCATGCCGTCGGCATGTACGGCCCGCGCGGCGGCGGCATCACCGACCGCGACGAAGCCGCGCACCGCGTGACGATCGTCGAAGGTACGCTGGGCAAGGCGTTCGGCGTGATGGGCGGCTACATCGCCGCCGACAAGAATATCATCGACGTGATCCGCAGCTATGCGCCGGGCTTTATCTTCACGACCAGCCTGTCGCCGGTGCTCGTCGCGGGGGTGCTGGCCAGCGTCCGCCACCTGAAAGAATCGAGCGTCGAGCGCGACGCGCAGCAGGCAGCGGCGGCCTACCTCAAGCAATGCTTCCGCGACGCGGGCCTGCCGGTGATGGACTCGACGACGCACATCGTCCCGCTGATGGTCGGCGACCCGGTGCGCGCGAAGAAGATCAGCGACATTCTGCTTGCCGAATATGGCGTTTACGTCCAGCCGATCAATTTCCCGACCGTGCCGCGCGGCACCGAACGGCTGCGCTTCACCCCCGGCCCCGCGCATGACGAGGCGATGATGCGCGAACTGACCGAGGCACTGGTCGAAATCTGGGACCGGCTCGAACTGCGCAAGGCCGCGTGAAAGCTGCTGCCGCTTACGACGCTGTTGTCGTCGGACGCCGCTCGATCCGCGGCTTTCTCGACAAGCCCGTCCCGAAGGCGCTGATCGCCGAGATCATCGAAGTGGCGATGCGCGCGCCGTCATCCTACAACAACCAGTGCTGGAACTTCTCGGTCGTCACCGGCGCGCCGCTCGACGCGATCCGCCGCGGCAACACCGAAGGCATCTTGGCGGGCAAGCCCGACAGCCGTGAATTTCGGAGCTTCAATGTCGTTCCCGACGAACATCGCGGCCGCCAGATCGAGGTCGCCAAACAATTGTTCGGGGCGATGGGCATCGACCGCGACGACAAGGCCGGGCGCCAGGACTGGGTGCTGCGCGGCTTTCGCCAGTTCGACGCGCCGGTCAGCATCGTCGTCACATATGACCGCGTCCTGCTCGGCAGTGACATCGCGCCCTTCGACTGCGGCGCGGTCACCAACGCGCTGGTCAACGCCGCCTGGTCGCGCGGGCTGGGTTGCGTCATCAACAGCCAGGGCATCATGCAGTCGCCGGTGGTCCGCGAGCATGCGAAAATCCCCGACGATCAGGTGATCATGATCTGCGTCGCGATGGGCTGGCCCGACGACGCTTTTCCCGCCAATGCGGTGATGTCGAACCGCAAGAGCGTCGCGGACGCAGCGCGGTTCGTGGGATTTGACGACTGACAATCGCCGGCAATGCGGCCCGTCCCGGGAGGGATGGACGGACCGCACCTGCGCCGGACGAAGGGTCAACCCGGCAGCAACACGCCATCGACGACGTGGATCACGCCGTTCGACTGCCGGACGTCGGCGATGGTGATCCGCGCCGTGCCGCCCTTGGCGTCGGTGACATACCATTTGCCGTCCTTGCCCCAGACGGTCAGCTTGGCGCCCTGCACCGTCGTCAGCGTCGCCTTGCCGCCATTGGCCTGGGCGTTGGCGGCCAGATCGGCGGCGGTCAGCGTGCCGGGCACGACATGATAGGTGAGCACAGCGGTCAGCGTGCCCTTGTTCTCGGGCTTCAGCAGCGTATCGACGGTGCCGGCGGGCAGTTTGCCAAACGCAGCGTTGGTGGGTGCGAACACCGTGAACGGACCGGGACTGGCCAGCGTGTCGACCAACCCGGCGGCCTGAACCGCGGCGACCAGGGTGGTGTGATCCTTTGAATTGACAGCATTTTCAACGATGTTCTTGCTTTCGTACATCGCGGCGCCGCCGACCATCGGGTTGGCAAGCGCAGCGCCGCCTCCGGCAACCATGACCAAAGCAGCAAGCGACGCGGAGAGTTTGGAAAGTTTCATCATACGATCCTCTGGTTTCTGGCACCCCGGAAATGCAGGATGCGGCGCAGCTACGGCACCGACCCGCCAACGGATGCACGGCGACCTCAGATCGTGATAATTTTTCCGGACGCGACCGCGGCGCCGCTCGGCGCCGGGTGCGGCGTCTTCGACACCGGCTCCATCGTGATCGCCAGCGTCGCGCCTTCGGTCATCAACAGGCGATGCGGCGGCGGCATCGTCATTTCGGCCTCGCCCGCATGGCCGATCTGCCCCAGCGAGACGGGAGCGCCACCCTCGGGAATGATCCACAGCTCGGGCGCCAGCGTTCCGGGTTCGAAGCCTTGGATGCGCAGCTGCATCAGCCCGCTGTCCTGATGATAGCGCGCGAGCACCAGCGGCCCCGCTGGGTCGCTTTCAATGCGGGCGACCGCCAGCTGGGGGGTGGCGGGTGCGGGCGCCGGCACCGGCCGGGTGATCAGCACAAACGCCAGCGCCGCCGCGACGGCACCCGACAGCAGCGCCCCGGCGCGCCAGCGGCGCAGGCGCGTTTCGATCGCGGTGACCTTGCCGGCGGGCGGATCGGCCAGCTGCCGCTCGATCGCACCCCACACCGCAGCGCCCGGTTCGGCGTCGGTCCACTCGCCATGCAGCGGCGCCAGCTTCGCTTCCCACGCCGCGACCAGCGCCGCGAACGCGGGATCGCTCAGCGACAGCCGCAGCGCATCGGCGCGCGCCTGCCCCTCAAGCAGGCCGAGCGCCAGTTCAGCCGCGAGCGCGTCGCGCTCCTGATCGGGCGTCAGATGGTCATCCATCGCCAAGACAATCCTTCAGGCGCATGAGCCCGCGCCGTATCCAGCTTTTCATCGTTCCCAGCGGCACCTTCTCGCGCTCCGCCAGTTCAGCATAGGTCGATCCGTCGAAGAAGGCCGACCGGATGCACGCGCGCGTTCGCTCCTCAAGCTCGCCCAGGCAGCGGTGCAATTGCTCCCCCTGTTCCGCCGCGACCAGCGACTGGTCGGCGCGCGGGGCTTCG
>JAHCKJ010000133.1 GCA_026125835.1 Sphingopyxis sp. | reverse complement strand
ACCCGCGTCTCGGTTTGATGAACGGAGGCTGACATTGGAGTTCAGCTTTGGTCTATCGCTGCCATGAGAATTTCCTTCCCACGCCGTACCATTGGCGTGGAGGGGAAATATCATGCGGAAATCCATAGCTACATTGATCGCTGCGACGCTTCTGGTGCCGACCGCGCAGGCCCGCGAGATGACGCAAGAGAAGATGGACAAGATCATGGCAGCGGCAAACAAGGAATATGAACGCCAGGAACGCGAACGGGTTCGTGAACAGCTTCGCGACAAGACACATGATAATCGACTGAAGGTTGGCAAGGACAGTTCGGTCGGCGTTACCCGCAACGGCGGCAGCTTCATCTGGACCTTTCCATAACCGACCTCGAATGGGCAACTACCACTGATGTAACATTGCGATTCCAGCAGGCGCCGGGATCGCAATGTCGTTTTGTGTCGCCGCGACTCGTAGGAAATCGGCTTTCATAAACTGCGATCAATTCTCAATAGCATAATTCTTGACCCTTCTGCCGTGCGGCTCTAAAGCGCCGCTATTGCGAATCAATCGCAATCAAAAGGGGAAGAAAATTGCTCAATCATCGTTCGCCGTTCCAGACCCGCTTTGCAATCGGCATTGCGCTTGGGCTTGCGCTCGCCGCGACCGCGCAGCCCGCCATGGCGCAGGATGACGACGGCGCTTACTGGCTCGCGCGCAAGAACCAGATCGTCGTCACCGCAACGCGCACCGCGGTGAAGGTCGAGGACGTTCCCGTCACCGTCACCGTCAAATCCGCCGAACAGATTGCCGACGAACTCGTCACCGACATCCGCGACCTCGTCCGTTTCGAACCCGGCGTCAGCGTCCAGCGCCAGCCCGCGCGTTTCGGTGCTGCGCTGGGGGCGACGGGCCGCGCGGGCAACGACAGTTTCAACATCCGCGGCATCGGCGGCAACCGCGTGCTGATCCAGGTCGATGGCGTCCGCGTTCCCGACGGCTTCAGCTTTGGCGCGCAGGCGTCGGGGCGCGGCGACTATGTCGATCTGGGCCTTATCAAGTCGGTCGAGATTTTGCGCGGTCCCTCGTCGGCCCTCTACGGCAGTGACGGCTTGGCGGGTGCGGTAAGCTTCATCACCGCCGACCCGTCGGACTTCCTTGAGCAGGGCAAGAGCGTGGGCGGCCTGCTCCGCGCTGCGTATAGCAGCGCCGACAAGGAGTTCAGCGAAACCGCGATCCTTGCAGGCCGCAGCGGCGACTGGTCGGCGATGGCGGCCTACACCCGCCGCGACTATCAGGAGCTCGACAATCAGGGGGCAGTTGGCGGTATTGGCGCCGCGCGGACGCGGCCCAATCCGCAGGACGGCCGCTCCGATGCCGCGCTCGCGCGCCTCGTTTACGACCCCGCGAACGGCCATAAGCTGCGCCTGACCGGCGAATATCTCGACACGCACCTCTATACCAACGGCCTCTCTGGCCTTAGCGCCTCGGTCGACCGCCTCGAAGGATTCGACAGCGGAACCCGCAAGCGCGTCTCGCTCGACTGGAGCTGGGAAGGCGAGGGGGCGATCGATTTTGCCCGTGTCGCGCTTTACTGGCAGGATGGCGAGGACCGGCAATATACCGAGGAAGATCGCAGGATCCTGCCGGACCGCACCCGTCTCAATACGTTCGAGAACCGCGTCTTCGGCGCTTCCGCCGACGCGCGCGCCGATTTCACGACTGGCGCGATCACCCACCGCCTCGTCTTCGGTGGCGACATCAGCCGGACGCGCCAGCGCGGCCTGCGCGACGGCACCGTGCCGCCGGCGGGCGAGACCTATCCGACCCGCGCCTTTCCCAGCACCGATTTCACCCGCGCGGGCCTGTTCGTCGGCGATGAAATCGCGATCGCCGACGGGCGCCTGCTGTTTTATCCGGCGCTGCGTTTCGACTGGTATAATCTGTCGCCCGAAAACGATCCGCTGCTCCCGACCTTTGCCGGGGCAAAACAGGATGGGTCGCGGCTGTCGCCGAAATTCGGCGCGGTGTGGAAAATCACCGATCAAGTACGGTTGTTCGCCAATTATGCGACCGGCTTCAAGGCGCCCGAACCGGGGCAGGTCAACCAGTTCTTCGAAAACCTGACCTCGCCCTTTTTCTCCTACCGCTCGATCCCCAATCCCGATCTCGGTCCCGAACGCAGCGAGAGCGTCGAAGGGGGCATCCGCTTTGCCAGCGACGCGGTCAGCCTCGACGTCACCGGATTTTCGGCGCGCTACAAGGATTTCATCAGCCAGGAACAGATTGGCGGCGCCGGGACGATCGCCAATCCGATCCTCTTTCAATTCGTCAATCTCGATCGCGTCCGGGTCAAAGGGGCCGAGGCGCGGTTCGAGGGGCGGGCGTCCTCCGGCCTCTATGCGACGCTCGCCCTTTCCTATGCCAAGGGCGATGTGATCGACCCCGCGGGCGCCCGTTCGCCGCTGTCGACGATCGATCCGCTCAAGCTCGTCGCCGGGGTCGGCTATCGCGACGCACAGGGGCGTTTCGGCGGACAGGTCATCATGACGCACAGCGCCCGCGTTGCCGCGTCGCGCACGGCCGGCGCCTGCACCCCCGATTGTTTCCGGCCCGACGACTTTACGATTCTCGATGCAACAGCGTTCGCCCGCATCGTTGACGGCCTGACGCTGCGCGCGGGCATCTTCAACATCCTCGACAAAAAATACAGCTGGTGGAGCGATGTCCGCGGCCTCGCTTCCACTTCCACCGTCACCGATGCCTATACCCAGCCGGGCCGCAACGCGTCGGTGTCGCTGAGCTTCCGTTTCTGACCACCATCGAAGGACTCCCAAGATGACCAATTATCGCAAAATCGCGGCGACGTTGCTGCTCTGTGCTGTGGCGCTTCCCGCCGCCGCACCGGCGCATCCGCCGATCGCCGCCGACGCCGCGGCTGCCTCGTTCGAACAGGACCGCGCCGACATCGTCGCGATGGCAGGCAATTACAAGGTGCGCTTCGACATGCAGGAATCGACGCGCTGGGATCCCGCCTATCAGCCGCTCGCACCCAAGACGTCGGGCGGCAACGAAGTGGTGCGCGTGATCGAGGATACGGGGCGCAAGATCGTGCTGCAGCATCTGCTGGTCATCGAACATGAGGGCAAGTCGCACATCATCAAGCATTGGCGGCAGGATTGGGAATATGAACCCGCCAAAATCCTCGCTTATTCGGATCGCAACAGCTGGGCATGGGAAGATGTCCCCGAACGGATGCGCACCGGGCGCTGGTCGCAAACCGTCTATCAAGTCGATGACAGCCCGCGTTATGCGGGGTGGGGCCAGTTCGAAACGCAGGGCGGCATTCGTCGCTGGCGATCGAGCTGGACGTGGCGCCCGCTCGCCCGCCGCGATGCGGTGCGCAATCCCGTCTATGACCGCTACCTGTCGATCAACCGCCACCAGCTCTCGCCCGACGGCTGGATCCACTGGCAGGACAATAGCAAGATGGGCACGAAAGACGGCAAGCTGGTGCCGATCGTGCAGGAATATGTCCTCAACACCTATACCAAGAACGACCAATATGATGTGAAGGCCGCCGACGATTATTGGGCGGCGACGAAGGATTATTGGGCCGCGGTGCGCACCGAATGGGACCGTGTTGCTGCGACAAAGGGCGGCATCGCGATCGACGAGGAAGCGCAGACCGGCACCGTGATCAGCGGCCGCTTGCTCGAAATCGCCGACGAGGTGCAGGGCAGGAAACTGACCACCGCCAAAGCCATCGCCGAAGCGAAAAAACTGATCGAGGCGAATACGCGCAAGCTGTGACGACCTTCACCATGTGAAGCCCGCAACTGGGGGTGGCTCGAAGGGGCCGCCCCCTATTTTGCGTTATGCTTTTGCGCGGGCCGCCTCAACGCTCCAGATGCCCGCGCCGCGCGTCGCGATGAACAGGAAGGTGAAGCAGTAAAGCGCGATCGTCTCGCCGCCATTGGCGATCGGAAAGGGGCTTTGCAGCCCGTGCGCGACCCAGTAACCAACCGCCGACATGCCGCTGGCGATGAAGGCCGCCGGGCGGGTGAGCAGGCCGATGGCGATCAACCCGCCCGCGACCAGTTCGATGGCGCCCGCCGCGTACAGCATCGGATTGAGCGGATAGGGAAAATCGCCCGGGAAGTTGAAGAATTTCTGCACCCCGTGCGCCAGGAACAACAGACCCGCGACGATGCGCAGCAGCGCATAGGCCTGTTCGCCGAAACCATCGAGAAACTTCATGATTGGCCCCCTCCTCATCATTGTCGAGGTGGGCAGGTTACCGGATTTTTTCCGCAAGCGCGCAGAATTTTTCGTGTGCCATGTCACAGATGCCGATCCTGCCTCGTCATGTCTGCGTAACCCCTTGAAGGAGCCATGACATGACCCGCGTAACCGACCCCTTCGCCGTCGCGCCGCAGCTGATGAAGCAATGGATGGGCGCCTCGCTTGCGATCGAAAAGAGCCTCGAGAAAAGCCTGGTCGAACTCGTCAAGATCCGGGCGTCGATCCTCAACGCCTGCGCCAATTGCATCAACATGCACACCGCCGACGCGCGCGCGCTCGGCGAAACCGAACAGCGCATCTACCTGCTGTCGGCCTGGCGCGAGGCGCCCGTCTATACGCCGCGCGAACGTGCCGCGCTCGCGTGGACCGACGCCTTGACCACCTTGTCGCAAGGCCACACACAGGAGGCCGCGAAAGAAGCGATCGAGGCGCATTTCACACCGGAGGAACAGGTGGACCTCACCCTGATGATCAACATCATCAACGGCTGGAACCGCATTGCGGTGGGTTTTGACCTGTGGCTCGAAACCCCGGCGGCCAAGGCGGCCTGATGGCGGCGACGCGCCCCGGCGATGCGGCGGACGCGGCGATCAGTTTCGACCCGCTGCGGCCGCTGCTCACGCGCGTTGCCTACCGCATGCTCGGCTCGGTCGCCGATGCCGAGGATGTCGTGCAGGATGCCTTCCTCCGCTGGCTCGGTACCGACCGCAACACGGTGCGCGAGCCCGCGGCGTTCCTCCGCCGCACCGTGACGCGGCTCTGCCTCGACCAGATCAAATCGGCGCGCCGCCAGCGCGAGACCTATGTCGGCCCGTGGCTACCCGATCCGCTGGTCGAGGAAGAGGAAGACGATGTCACGCTGCCGCTGATGCTCGCGCTCGAACGGCTCTCCCCCTTGGAGCGCGCCGCCTTCCTCCTCCACGACGTCTTCGGCGTCGGTTTCGATGAGGTCGCCGCGACGATCGATCGCGATCCCGGCGCGACGCGCCAGCTTGCGGCCCGCGCCCGCGCCCGCGTTCGCGACGCGCGTCCGCGCTACAAGCTTGAAAAACAGCGCGGGCTGGAAATCGCCAACGCCTTTTTCGAAGCGTCGCGCAGCGGTGACATGGGGGCGCTCGGCGCGATGCTCGCTGCCGACGTCGGCATGTGGGCCGACGGTGGCGGCAAGCGCCCCGCCGCCGCCATCCCGATCCTCGGCAAGCCGCTGGTGGTGAAAATGCTTCGCAGCGTCGCGGTGCTGCTGCGCAAATATGGCTCGACGCTGGTCCAGACGGGCATGATCGACGGCCTGCCGGGCTTCGTCACGCGCGAGGCCGACGGCGAACTGCAAACGACGGCGCTGGAGATCGAGGACGGCAAGATCGCCGGCATCTATGTGATGCGCAATCCGGACAAGCTGCGGCATGTGAATTAGCGCTGGGCAAGGTCGGTTGAGCCGAATAGGGGCGTTGCGATGCTCAGCGTCGAAACCCATGAAGCCGCCCCTTGGCGCGACGCGCTCGATTGGGAGGCGCGCGCCGCGGAAGCGGTGGCGGCGGCGCTCGCGCTGACGCCGTACGCAACGCTGGCCAATGCGGCCCCGCTGGTCGAGGTGGCGGTGCGGCTGACCGATGATGCCGAGGTTCAGGCGCTCAACCGCGATTTTCGCGGCAAGGACAAACCCACCAATGTGCTGTCCTTTCCGCAAGTGCAGGATGATCTCCTCGAAGGACTCGCCAACAGCGACGACGGCGAAATCCTGCTGGGCGACATCGTGCTGGCGCGCGAAACGTGCGCGCGCGAAGCAGATGAGAAGGCGATTTCGGTCACCGATCACGCGACGCACCTGATCGTCCACGGCACCCTGCACCTGCTCGGCTATGACCATATGGACGATGCCAGCGCCAGCGCGATGGAGGCGTTGGAAACGAAAGCGCTTGCATCGCTGGGCATCGCCAAT
>JAHCKJ010000132.1 GCA_026125835.1 Sphingopyxis sp. | reverse complement strand
GCGGTGCGGATCAACGGCGCGGGCAGCGCGCATCAGGCGGCGGACATCAACGCGCTCGCGGGACTGCCGATCGACGCGGTCGTGGTGCCCAAGGTCGATGCGGTCGGCGATCTCGCCGCGGCGCGCGGGCTGGGGCTGCCGCTGCTGGCGATGATCGAGACGCCGACGGCGATTTATGCGGCGCGCGAGATCGCCGCCGATCCCGCCGTGGCCGGGCTGATCGCGGGGCTCAACGACCTCGCGCACGAACTGAAGCTGCCGGACGGAACCGACCGCGGCGCGATGGGCCATGCGATCCAGGCGATCATCCTCGCCGCGCGCGCGGGCGGGGTGTGGTGTTTTGACGGCGTTTACAACGCGATCGACGATGCCGCGGGTTTCGCTGCGGAAGCGGGCGAGGGGCGGCGGCTCGGCTTCGACGGCAAGACATTGATCCATCCGTCGCAGGTCGATCCGTGCAACCTGGCCTTTGCCCCGTCGGCGCGCGAGATTGCGGCGGCCGAAGCACTGGTCACGGCGGCGACCGGCGGGGCGCAGCGGCACGAAGGCCGGATGATCGAGGATATGCACGTCGCCGCGGCACGCGCGTTGCTGGCGCGGGCGGGGCGGTGAGAACTCGGCCCCTTCCCTTCGGGGGAGGGCGAACGGACGGTTGTTCGTCATTCGACGAACCGCCTTGCCTGCGCACCGCCGCCATGCCATCGGCACGGCCATGCAGACGATCAAGTTTCGCGCCGCGATTGCGGCTGCCGCCCTGGCCGCTTTCGCCGCCGTCCCCGCCGCCCACGCGAAAGCGACCGACGCCCCGGTCACTGAGGCCGATCTGGCCACGCACATTAAAATCCTGGCCGGCGACGCGTTCGAAGGGCGCGCGCCGGGCACCGATGGCGAGGACCGGACGATCGCCTATATTGTCGGCGAATGGGCCAAGGCGGGGCTGGAAGCGGTGCCCGGCAGCACAACGCCGTGGTTGCAGCCGGTACCCTTTGTCGAAACACGGGCGCTGGGCGGCACCGCCCGGTTCAAGGCCGGCGGCCGCGATGTCGCGATCGCCGACGACGGAATTATCCTGAGCAGCCGCGATGCGTCGGTGTCGCTCGCCAATCTGCCAACCTTGTTCGTCGGCTATGGCATCGACGGCGCGGGCAAGGTCAATGCCGACGTCAAGGGCAAGCTGGCGATCATGAGGTTCGACAATGCGCCGTTCGGCGACAAGCTGCCGCGCTTTCGCGAGCGTCGGCAGCTGCTCGCCGACGCGGGCGCCGCGGCGGTGCTGGTGATCGCGACCGACGCGGTGCCGTGGGACCAGCTGCGCGACAGCGCGGGCAGCAGTGCGATGCGGCTGGCGAGCGCCCCGGCGGGCGCACCGGTGAGCGGCTTTTTGTCGGCGCCCGCCGCCGACGCGCTGTTCAAACAGGCGGGGCAGGACGGCGCGGTGCTGCGCGCGGCGGCGAAATCAGCCGATTACAGGGGCGCGGCGCTGCCGGTCACCGCCGACCTGACGGCGCAATCGGCAACCCGCGCCTTTGCCAGCAACAATATCATCGCCAGGCTGCCGGGCGCGCGGCCCGACGGCAAGGCGGTGCTGTTCCTCGGCCATTGGGACCATCTGGGCATTTGCGGCAAGGAAGGCGAGGCCGACCGCATCTGCAACGGCGCGGTCGACAATGCGAGCGGGATCGCGGTGCTGATCGAGGTGGCCAAGCGGCTGGCGAAGGGGCCGCGCCCCGACCGCGACATTTATTTCCTGGCAACGACGGCGGAGGAAAAGGGGCTGCTCGGCGCGCATTATTTCGCCGCCAATCCCGTCGTGCCGCTGACCGACATCACCGTCGCGCTCAACATCGACACGATTGCGATTTCGCCGCGCGGCACCCCGGTCGCGACGATCGGGCGCGGCAAGCCCGCCTATGATGCGATGGTGCGGTCGGTGGCCACCGCGCTCGGCCGCAAGATCGACGAGGATGGCGAGGCCGACGCCTTTGTCCAGCGGCAGGACGGCTGGGCGCTGGGCGCCAAGGGTGTCACATCGCTGATGGTCGGTGGCAGTTTTTCGGACATGGCGCTGCTCCAGGCGTTTCTGGGCGGCGACTATCATGGCCCCGGCGACAATTTTTCCGACAAGATCCCGCTCGGTGGCGCCGCAGAGGACGCCGACCTGCACGTCGCGCTGGGGCGGGCGTTTGCCGATACCAAGCGGTGGCCGGGGAAGTAGAGGATGCCGGCTTAGGGGTGGGGAGCGGACCTTTAACCTCGTCATGCTGAACTTGTTTCAGCATCCATGGCCCGAGCTCGAATTTGTCGCAGTGCTGAAGGAAACAGCAGACCATGGATCCTGAAACAAGTTCAGCATGACGATGCTATAAATGTCGCTCTTCGGTCGTCAGCCGCGATTATTGTCGCAGGCTTGAAAAGACATCATCGCCGTTAAATCAGGCCGCCTGCTTCGCGCGCTCGCCCATTTCCTGATTGAGCATCTCCGCCAGCAGGAACGCGAGTTCGAGGCTCTGCCCCGCATTGAGCCGCGGGTCGCAGTGCGTGTGGTAACGGTCGGCGAGGTCCATCTGCGTCACGTCCATCGCGCCGCCGGTGCATTCGGTGACATTCTGGCCGGTCATCTCGATATGAATGCCGCCGCCGTGCGTACCCTCGGCGCGGTGGACGGCAAAAAAGCCGCGCACTTCGGCCAGGATGCGCTCGAACGGGCGCGTCTTGTAGCCGTTGCCGGTCTTGATGACATTGCCGTGCATCGGGTCGCACGACCAGACGACGGGATGGCCCGATTCCTTCACCGCGCGCACCAGCTTGGGCAGATGCGCCTCGATCTTGTCATGGCCGTAGCGCGTGATCAGCGTCATGCGGCCCGCGACATGATTGGGGTTGAGCGTGTCGAGCAGACGCAGCAGCGCGTCGGGCTCGAGGCTCGGGCCGCATTTCATGCCGACCGGATTGCCGATGCCGCGCAGAAACTCGATATGCGCCGAGCCCTCGAAGCGGGTGCGATCGCCAACCCACAGGAAATGGCCCGATGTGTCGTACCAGCCGCCGGTCAGGCTGTCCTGCCGGGTGAGCGCCTGCTCATAGGGAAGCAGCAATGCCTCGTGGCTGGTGTAAAAGCTGGTGCCCTTGATCTGCGGCACCGTTTCGGGGGTCACCCCGCACGCTTCCATGAAGGCGAGCGCTTCGGAGATGCGCGCCGCGGTTTCCTGATATTTCTTCGCCCACGGGCTGCGATCCATGAAATCGTGGGTCCAGGCGTTGACCTGGTGCAGGTTTGCATAGCCGCCGTTCGCAAAAGCGCGCAGCAGGTTCAGCGTCGCCGCCGACTGGTTATACGCCTTGACCATGCGCGCGGGGTCGGGCTCGCGGCCAGCGGCCTCGAACGCGATGTCGTTGATGATGTCGCCGCGATAGCTGGGCAGCGACACGCCATCGACTTCTTCCATGTCGGCCGAGCGCGGCTTGGCGAACTGGCCCGCCATGCGGCCAAGCTTTACCACCGGCATTTTCGACGCAAAGGTCAGGACGACCGCCATCTGGAGCAGCACGCGAAAGGTGTCGCGGATATTGTTCGGATGGAATTCGGCAAAGCTTTCGGCGCAGTCGCCGCCCTGGAGCAGAAACGCCCTGCCTTCGGCGACGCGGCCGAGTTCGGCGGTCAGGTCGCGCGCCTCGCCTGCAAATACCAGCGGCGGATAGCCAGCCAGCTCGCGCTCGGCGGCGGCAAGGGCTTCGCCGTCGTGATAGGTCGGCATCTGCCGCCCCTCGTGCGAACGCCAGCTGTGCGGTTGCCAGTTGTTTGTCATCGGTCCTGAGTCTTCATCTGTCCATGTCGGGCGCCGCCATGGCGCGATTGGCGCCGCGACGCAATGTATCCGGGCGGGGTGATGCGAAAATTAGCAGTTTCGTGACATTTCCGCACCTATGCTTTTCTTGGTACGGAAAAACTGATAGTTTATTACATATATTGCCGGGCGCCGGGTCGGTGCAAGGTCGCGATCCGGCGGCGACGTTATGGATACAACGACCCGGCAACGGGATCCCGCAACGCGATTGGCTGTGGCTATGACGAGTTTCGAGTCCGCCTGGTTCATATATGGCGCATTGTTGCTGTTGCTCGCGACCAGCTTTGTCGTGCGGATCGACTATGTGCGAATCGGACTGGCGGCGGCGGCGCTGGTGGCGGTTCCGCTGGTCCTGATCCGCGAACCCGATCTGGGCTACGGGACGCTGGTGCTGGCGATCCTGGTCGTCAACCTCGGCATATTGGCGCGGTTGTGGCTGCGCCAGCAACAGGTCCGCTTTTCGGCCGAGGAAGAGGCGCTGCGGCGCGAACATTTCGGCGGGCTCAACGCGATCGCGGCGCGCGGGCTGATCGATCAGGGTCACTGGATTTCGGCCAAGCGGGGCGAGGTGCTGATCCGCGAGAATCAGGCGGCGCCGAGCCTGTTCTATCTGGCCGAGGGGCAGGCGACGATCCGGCGCGACGGCGCCGATGTCGGCCGGTTGTCGGACGGCGCGCTGATCGGCGAGGCGACGGTTCTCGACGGCACCCATGCGACCGGCACCGTGGTGCTGGCCGGCAACGCGCGGCTGTGGTTCGTGCCTGCCGCGGCGCTGCGCGTCTATCTGGCCGCCAATCCCGGCATCGCCAGCACGCTCCACGAAGGGTTTGCGCGCGCGCTGCGCGGCAAGCTGGCCAGCGCGAACACGCGGATCGCCGACCGCGCGTCGGCCGCCTGACGGCTGCGCCCCGTCGCGCGCCTCGAACTTGTCATCGGCTGCTGCTAGGGCTGGGTCATGACGATGATTCTCTACGGCATTCCCAATTGCGACACGGTGAAAAAGGCACGGCGCTGGCTCGACGAGCAGGGCGTTGCCTATCGCTTCCACGATTTCCGCAAGGAAAGGCTCGACGCGGCGCGGCTGCAAGGCTGGATCGACGCGCTCGGGTGGGAAAAATTGCTCAACAAGGCGGGCACGACCTTTCGCAAATTGCCCGACGAAGCGAAGGCCGGGCTGGATGGCGCCGCGGCCAAGGCGCTGATGCTCGAACAGCCGGCGATGATCCGCCGCCCGGTCGTCGAAGCCGCCGACGGCATCAGCGTCGGGTTTTCCGCCGCCGACTGGCAGGCGCGGTTTGCGGCATGATCCGCTGTTTTGCGGCCGTGCTGGCCCTGCTGCCGCTCGCCGGTTGCGCAGCTGATCCGGTGACGGCGCCGCCCACCCTCGACGGCCGGCCGCCGATCGTCATCGCGCACCGCGGCGCGTCGGGCGAGCGCCCCGAACATACGATCGCGGCGTACCGGCTGGCGATTGAACAGGGCGCCGATTTCATCGAGCCCGACCTGGTGCTCACCAGGGACGGCGTGCTGGTGGCGCGGCACGAGAACGAGATTTCGGAAACCACCGACGTCGCGGGGCGCCCCGAGTTCGCGGCGCGCAAGGCGACGAAGACGATCGACGGGCGCGCGGTGACGGGCTGGTTTACCGAGGATTTCACGCTTGCCGAGCTGAAGATGCTGCGCGCGCGCGAGCGGCTGCCGAAACTGCGCGCGACTGACTATGACGGCCAGTTCGACGTTCCGACGTTCGAGGAAATCCTGACCTTGCTGGCCGAGGTCAATCGCGGCAGGGAAAAGCCGGTCGGCGTCTACCCCGAAACCAAGCATCCCAGCTATTTCACCGCGATCGGCCTGCCGCACGAGGCGCCGCTGCTCGCGCTGCTCGATCGCTTCGGCTATCGCGGGCGGCAGGCGCCGGTCTTTATCCAGAGCTTCGAGGTGCGCAACCTGATGGATCTGCGCGCCAAAAGCGACCTGCCGCTGATCCAGCTGATGGATGCCGAGGGCGGTCCGCCCGACATGCCCGGCACCAGCTATGCCGCGATGGCGGGGGTGGAGGGGCTGAAGCGGATCGCCACCTATGCCGACGGGATCGGCCCGAACAAGGCGATGGTGATCCCGCGCGGCGCGCTCGGCTCGCTCGGGCCGCCGACGACGCTGGTCCGCGATGCGCATGCGGCGGGCCTGAAAGTGCATCCGTGGACCTTTCGCCGCGAGAATTATTTCCTGCCGCTGGGGAACAAGGGCGGGGTGAACCCGGCGGGGCATGGCGACCTGGGCGCCGAGATTGCAGCCTATCTGGCAACGGGGATCGACGGGCTGTTCAGCGACAATGTGCGCGAGGCGGTGGCGGCGGCGAAAACAGCGCAGCGGTAGGTT
>JAHCKJ010000131.1 GCA_026125835.1 Sphingopyxis sp. | reverse complement strand
GTTTGCCCTGAGCCTGTCGAAGGGCCGCCCTTTGTTTTGGTGTCAGAGGAAGAACGGTGCTTCGACAAGCTCAGCACAAACGGATGGGGGATATCTTTGCGCCTTTGCGCCTTTGCGTGAGGAAAAATCACGCCGCCGCGCGCGCGAGCCGATCGTTGATCGCCGCACCCAACCCCTCGGCAGGGATCGCAGCCACCGCAATTCGCGTTTTGGCGCTTGCCGCCCCGGCGTGCAGCGCGTCGAACAGCCGCGCCGCCGCTTCGGTCAGCTCGCCCGCCGCGCTCAGCTGATAATCGCCCGGCACCGGCCCAAAGCCGATCCCGAACTCGTCGTCCGCAAAACCCGTCGCCTCCAGCCGCACCGGCTTGCCCGGCGCATAATGGCTCGCCAGCATTCCCGGCGCGACAATCTCGGAACCCGCCACGCCCGTCACCGGCAATCCGCTCGCGTCGGCCAGCATCGCCGCGGTCACCGGCCCCGGCCGCAGCACCTCGACCGCGCCCCCGTTCACGCGCGCGATCGTCGATTCGACCCCCGCCGTTGTCGGCCCGTCGTCGATTACCAGCGCGATCCGCCCGTCCAGCGTCGCGAGCACATGGCTTGCCCTCGTCGGGCTGACCCCGCCGCTCGTATTGGCACTTGGCGCCGCCAAAGGCGCACCGCTTTCCGCCAGCAACGCCTGCATCGCGCGATGCCCGGGCACCCTGAGCGCAATCGTGTCCAGCCCCGCCGTCGCGATGCTCGCCACCGGGCAGTCATCGGTACGCGGCACGACCAGCGTCAGCGGTCCCGGCCAGAAACGCGTCGCCAGCGCCCGCTCGGCCGCGCCGAACCCGCCCAACTGCTCGGCCGCCGCCAAGTCCGGCACATGGACGATCAACGGATTGAAATCGGGCCGCCCCTTCGCCGCATAGATCCGCGCCACCGCCTCCGCGTTACGCGCATCGGCCGCCAGGCCATAGACCGTCTCGGTCGGCACCGCGACCGGCTCGCCCGCCGCGACCAGCGCTGCCGCTTCGGCGATAGCTTTTCTATCGAACGCGCGAACCAGCGTGGGATTTGAGGCATGGGCCATGCCGCGCTATAGCGCCCGCGCAACGAGATTCATCAAGAAAGTCGGCCATCGCATGACCTATACGCCGCCCACCACCGAACAGCTCTTCGTCCTGAACCACATCGCGCGCATCGACGCGATGGCGCAGCATGATCGTTTCGCCGATGCGACCCCCGATATGGTGGAGGCGATCGTCACCGGCATCGGCGAGTTCGCGGCCGAGGTGTACGCGCCGCTGAACCGCGTCGGCGACGTCCAGAACCCCAAATGGGAAGACGGCAAGGTCACCATGCCCCCGGGGTTCAAGGAAGCGTACCAACAGTTCGTCGATGCCGGCTGGGGCAGCATCGACGGACCTGGAGAATATGGCGGGCAGGGGCTGCCCTTCACCCTCGCCACCGTGATCATCGAGGCGCTCGGCAGCGCGAACATGGGGTTCACCCTTTGCCCCATCCTGACCGCGGGCGCGATCCACGCGCTGATGGCCTATGGCACCGAGGAACAGCGCCAGACCTGGCTGCCCAAGCTCGTCTCGGGCGCGTGGAACGGCACGATGAACCTGACCGAACCCGCCGCGGGGAGCGATGTCGGCGCGCTGCGCTCGACCGCCGAAAAGGTCACCGAAGGACCGAACGCGGGCCTCTACCGGATCAAAGGGCAGAAAATTTTCATCACCTTTGGCGAGCACGACCTCACCGGCAATATCGTCCACCTCGTCCTCGCGCGCACCCCCGGTGCGCCCGAGGGGACACGCGGCATCTCGCTGTTTCTCGTCCCCAAATACCGCCTCGACGAAGCGGGCAATCCGACGATTTCGAACGGCGTCCACTGCGCCTCGATCGAGCACAAGCTCGGCATCCACGGCTCGCCGACCGCGGTGATGGTCTATGGCGAAGGCGAGGACTGCCTCGGCGAGATCGTCGGCGAGGAGATGGGCGGGATGCGCGCCATGTTCGTGATGATGAACAACGCGCGCCTGATGGTCGGTTGCCAGGGCGTCCAGATCGCCGAACGCGCGACGCAGCAGGCGCAGCGCTTCGCCGCCGAGCGCGTCCAGTCGTCGCTCGCGGGCTCGCCCGATCGCACCCCGGTGACGATCGACCGGCACCCCGACGTGCGCCGCATGCTGTGGCGGATGCGCGCGCAGACCGAAGCCGCGCGCGCGCTGACCTATTACGCCGCCGCACAGATCGACTTCGGCAAGCTGGGCGACGAAGCCGCCGCAATGCGCGCCGAAGTCCTGATCCCGCTGGTCAAGGCGCACGCCACCGACATCGGCTGCGAGGTCGCCAGCCTCGGCATACAGGTCCATGGCGGCATGGGCTTCATCGAGGAAACCGGCGCCGCGCAGCATTATCGCGACGCGCGCATCGCGCCGATTTATGAAGGCACCAACGGCATCCAGGCCGCCGATCTCGTCGGGCGCAAGCTCGGCATGGCGGGCGGCGACCTCGTTCGCGCGTTGATCGACGATATTGCGCACGGCGCCGCCGATTTCCCCGAACTCCAGCAGCTCGTCGATGCCTGCCGCGCGGTCACCGACTGGATGGTCGGCGCGAACACCGCCGACCGGCTCGCGGGCAGCTACCCCTATCTGACCATGCTCGCGACCGCGACGTGCGGCTGGTTGATGGCGATCGAGCACCAGGCAGCGCGCGCCGCGCTCGACGCGCGCAGCGGCGACCGCGCGTTCCTGGAGGCCAAGATCGCCTCGACGCGTTTCTACCTGCAACAGATCGTCCCCGCCGCTACCGGCCTGGCCCCCTCAGCGCTGGCGGGCGACGCGGCGCTCGAACCGCTGCCCGCGATCGGCTGAAATGCGTGGATTCAGGCGGCTTTGGGCCGCGTGACCATCGGCAAGAATTTGTTCATGATTAACGCGATGCTAACCAACCGGGACTAGGCACGAACGGCAATTGCCGGAGACGTGCGTGATCAAGCTCGGACAGAAGATGATGATCAGTTGGCGGGCGCTCGCGCTGTCGCTGCTGCTGAGCGTCATCGCGGGCATCAGCGGGTTCGGCGATTTGCCCGACCGCGTGATTGCAATGTGGACGAGCCGCGTGGCTTATCGCGACGTTTCAGGCGACATCGTCGTTGTCGGTGTCGATGACCGTACCTTGGCTGCATCCCGCGGAGGTGAGTTCACCCGGCACGATCACGCCCGGTTGATTAGGGCAATCGACCGCGCAAACGCAAAGCGCCTGTTCGTTGATTTTTATTATGAAGGACCCGACACCAACGGTGGCCTTGAGAGCATCACGGCGGCGGTCCGCGCGATGGAAGAACGCGTCGTACTTGCGGTTTCAACACAGACCGTTCCGGATTCGGGTGAGCTCGTAACCATTTTTCCCGACCACTCGTTCGGCAACATCGCCCAGCGCGCGAGCATCGCCTGGGAGTATCAGTTCTGGCAGGTCTGGGACGTTCCCCTGATGTATCGCGCGGAGGGCAAACTGCTGCCAAGCTTCGCGGCCGTGTTGGCTGACAAATCGGCTACTGAGCCAAAGCAATTCCGTGTCGATCTATCCTATCGTACATCGAGCATCCTGCAATATAGCGTGATCGACGTCATCGAAGGTAAAGTCGGAGCCAAGGAACTTTCCGGCAAGGACGTCATCTTCGCGCCGACTGCCTCCCGGCTTCAGGATCGCCATTATTTGCCCGGTCGCGACAAGGTACCCGGTGCCTACATACATTTGATTGCGGCTGAAACGCTGCGTCGTGGCAATCCGGTCAATCTGGGCTGGTTGCCGCTGCTTGGTCTCGCCTTCCTTCTGACCCTGCCCATGCTGTTTCGTCGAAAGACCCAATGGTTCAGCTATTACGCCGCGGGCGCATCGGTTGTTCTGGTGGCCACCCAGATGCTTCTTGCAACACAGCTGGTGACGGTGTCGACGGGTGCTGCTCTCTTTTTCCTAGTGGTCATCGGTTCCAATGTTTCGCGCGCCCGTCGCCGCAACTCGGCGCAGCGCGAAAACCCGGTATCGGGCCTGCCCAATTTCGAGGCGTTGCGGAACCAGAGTCCTTTCGGCAGTGCCACCGTCGTGGCGGCAAAGGTCGTCAATTTCGAGGATCTCGCCGCCTTCATCCCGGGCGACGGCATCGGCAAGCTGGTCGGACAGGTCACCCGGCGCCTCCAGCTCGCCTCGCAGGGAACAATGCTGCACCATGACCTCGACGGCACTTTCGCCTGGCTCGTCCCCTATTACCAGCACAGCCAGATCGAGGGGCAACTCGCGGGCCTCGCCGCGCTGTTCAACGCGCCGCTGACGATCGGCGAATTGCGGATCGACGTCGCGATCGCCTTCGGGGTCAACGACGAATTCGAAGGGTCGAATGCGCAGCGTCTGGCCGCCGCGCTCGTCGCAGCCGAACGCGCGATCCGCACCCGCGCGCTGTGGACCAAATATGTTCCGCGACAAAAGGACGATGCCGGCTGGCAATTGTCGTTCCACTCGCAGCTGGAGGATGCGCTGACCGGGGGCGACATCTGGGTCGCGTTCCAGCCGCAATATGCGCTCGCCACCGGCCAGCTGGTCGGGGTCGAGGCGCTGGCGCGCTGGACGCACCCGACGCGCGGCCCGATTCCGCCCGACGAGTTCATCGTCCAGGCCGAAAAGAGCCAGGACATTTATCGCCTCACTTTGTTCGTCATGGACCAGGCGATCCGTTCGGCGGCGCAGCTGCACGAGCGCGGCCATCGCATCAACATGTCGGTCAACCTGTCGGCGGCGCTGCTCGACCATAGCGATCTCGTCGGCACGATCCGTGTCATGCTCTCGGCGCATCATCTGCCGCCCGACGCGCTGACGATCGAAATTACCGAAACCGCGCAGATCGAAAACAGCCGCCAGGCACGCCAGACGCTCGCGCAGCTCCGCCGCACCGGCATCCGTCTGTCGATCGACGATTATGGTACCGGCCAGTCGAACCTCGAATATCTGACCGAGATCGAGGCCGACGAGATCAAGATCGACAAGCGATTCGTCATGACCATGCGCGATTCGCAGCGGAACCTGGAAATCGTCAAATCTACCATCGACCTAGCACATCGCCTGGGCGCCGTTGCGGTCGCCGAAGGGATCGAAGACGCCGCCACCGTCGCGCTGCTCGGCGAGCTCGGCTGCGATGTCGGACAAGGTTATCATCTTGGTAAACCGCAACTATTTGCCGAACTCGCCGCCATGTTGGCGGTCTCCCCGCAAAACCGCACCGCATAGCTGCCAGTCTGGCGGTATTCTTTTGGTTAAGACTCGATTTACCTTACCAAAGATGGTATATGCTCCGTTAACTGTTCTTCATTGGGCAGTCTTTCAGGAGATTCATCATGGGTTGGTTTTGGCGATTCATGGGCGGCGGCGGCACCGAAAGCGGTGGCGGCGCAGCCTAACCCGAATACAGATTTCAGGAGAGGGCTTCGGCGATGCCGGAGCCCTTTCTTTTTGTCTGCGATCCGCATTCCGGCTGGCGGGCGGTATCGCCGCACGACGCCCCTTTGCCCCCCATCGCCGCAACCCGTTGTGGTTTCCGCCCCATGGCATGATCGGACCGCGCTTCGCCGACCCTGCGCAGGCGGCAAATTTTCTTCCGATCGCTCCGGTCCCAGCCTCCCACACCCAATCGCGCGAAAACGCTGACGATCCGGCGATCCACCCCGCCCCGGCCGCGACGAGACGAATCAAATTATCGACGAACCGAGTCCCTAATCTGTCATTTACCGTCTTGCATCGTCGCGCCGACGTGGCACTATAGATGGTGGGTAGACCGAGGGGGCACCCCTAGAATTAGTGTTTGGCCGAAAATGGCGGATTTCCGTCGCCCATCCCATATGGGCTCGGAAAACTGCTTCGTGCGGCCAAAAATATGTGCCCCCGCGGATCGAATAGATGCTAGGCTGGGGCTTCGTCCCGAGTCGAACAAGACAGGAACATATGCGCCGCGGCGCAATGGCAAACAGGGGCGAGTGCAATGGATTTTCGCGAGACGGAACGGGTGGAGACGAGCGACGTGGCGACGGTGGAACTGACAAAGAATGACGCGTCGGCGGCGAGCGAATCGAAGGGCGAATCGGCGCCCGCGGACGCGCCTGCGGCCAAGCTCAACGACGGCAGCGAGGCCAAGGTCCACGCGCGTCGCTTTGCCATCGTCACCGACAAAAGCCGCGACGCGCTGCTCACCGATTTCGGCAAGGAAACGCTCGAGGACCGCTACCTCCTCCCCGGCGAATCCTATC
>JAHCKJ010000130.1 GCA_026125835.1 Sphingopyxis sp. | reverse complement strand
CCCTGCCGGCCTGTCCGCCGCCATTTATGCCGCGCGCGCCGGGATGCAGCCGATCGTCGTGCAGGGGCTGCAACCCGGCGGCCAGTTGACCATCACCACCGACGTCGAAAATTATCCGGGCTTTGCCGAGGTGGTGCAGGGGCCGTGGCTGATGGAGCAGATGACGGCGCAGGCGACGCATGTCGGCACGTCGATGATCTGGGACACGATCGTCGACGTCGACCTGTCGCAGCGCCCGTTCAAGCTGACCGGCGACGGCGGCGACGTCTATATGGCCGAAACGCTGGTGATCGCGACCGGCGCGCAGGCGAAATGGCTGGGCGTGCCGGGCGAACAGGAACTGGGCGGCAAGGGCGTGTCGGCCTGCGCGACCTGTGACGGCTTTTTCTACCGCGGCAAAAAGGTCGTGGTGATCGGCGGCGGCAACACCGCGGTCGAGGAGGCGCTTTACCTGACCAATCACAGCGACGATGTGACGCTGATCCACCGCCGCGACCATCTGCGCGCCGAAAAGATTTTGCAGGACCGGCTGTTTGCCAATCCCAAGATCAAGGTGCTTTGGAACAAGCGCGTCGACCGCTTCGTCGCGGGCGAGGGCGTTTCGGGGCTGGTCGGCGTTGACCTGATTGACACGGTGACCGGCGAAGCGAGTCATGAGCCGACCGATGGCGGCTTTGTCGCGATCGGCCACAGCCCGTCGACCGAGCTGTTCAAGGGCAAGCTGCCGCTGGATGCCGATGGCTATCTGGCGGTGACGCCGGGGACGTCGCTGACGTCGATCCCGGGGGTGTTCGCGGCGGGTGACGTGACCGACAAAGTGTATCGCCAGGCGGTGACCGCGGCGGGCATGGGCTGCATGGCGGCGCTGGATGCCGAGCGGTTTCTGGCCGAGGCGGAGTATAAGGCGTTGGTGGAGGCGTAGCTATCTGGCAGCGGTGGTATGAAGCGCTCGGGACACGGCATTTTTGGCATCGTCATCCTGAACTTGTTTCAGGATCCATGGTCTGCCGTTTGCTTCGACGCAGCGTCAAATTTGAGTTCCGGCCATGGATGCTGAAACAAGTTCAGCATGACGAAGGTTGACGAAATCCCGCGTCCGCTTCCCATCCCAAAGTCGCTATCGGCCCTTGGGCGATCATGACGGTCGCGTGAGCGGCTGCAAGACCTGCTCGGCCAACCACTCCCCGTCATTCCCCGCGAAGCTGTGCGACGCGCTTGCCAAGCGTTCGATCGGCACTGCGCCGGGATCGCAGTTCTCGAGGAACGCCTGCGCCGTCCGGTCGCCGGTGGCGAGCAGGATCGTCGCGGGGCAGCGCAGGCTGGCGAGGGCTGCGTTGAGCCGGGCGGGCAGGCTGTCCGGGGCGGCGGGGGCGGTGCGGCGGCCGAGCGCGGACAGCCCGCGGGCGAGTTTCTTGAGGTCGATGTCGCCCTTCAGCAGCCGGAGCAGGCTTTTGGGGTCGGTCAGCCGCGACAGGTAGCGCGCACGGATGGCGGCGACGGGAGGCAGCGCGGGTTCGTCGGCCTGATCGTCGGCGCCGCCTTCATAGGTCCACGGATTGGCGAGGATCAGGCCGTCGAGCGCGAGCGGCTGGTGGAGCAGCAGCGCACTGGCGGCGTCGCAATTGCCGAAGGCGACGATGCGTGTGAGGCGCGGCGCGGCGCGGCGGAAGGCAGCCGCCGCCGCGGCGATGTCGGGCGCGCTGGTCTCGTAACCGCCATTTTCACCTTCGCTGTCGCCGATGCCGCGGCGGTCGAAGCGGAACACGGGGTGACCGGCTTCGGCAATGCGCTGCGCCAGCAGCGCCATGCCGCGATGGGCGCCGCTGCGGATTTCATTGCCGCCCGAGACGATGAGCAGGCCGGTGGTGCCGGGCGCATCGTCGAGCGTCGCGGCGAGCGTGGCGCCTTCGCAGCGGAATGTCAGCTGATGCCGCATGTCGTGCTCCATGCGGCGATGTCGGCGGCGATTGCGGCGGCCATGGTGCTGTCCTCGCCGGGTTCGGCGCGCAGCCACAGCGGGGTTCCGGCGATCGCGTCGGCGCCGCTGCCAAGGGTGACGGTGCGGAGCGGCGCCACGGGCTCGACCTCGGCGCTGCCAAGCTGTCCCATCATGGCGGGCGACAGCAGGTTGCCCGCGAGAATTAGCAGCGCGGTCGCGCTCTCGGCTTGCAGGCTGTCGAGCGACGAGGTCAGCCCGGCCTCGCGGTCGGCGGCGACGCGGGCGCGCATCAGGGTGCGGAGGAGGGCGGCACCGCTGACGGGAGCCAGGCGCCACCAGGCGGCGGCCTTTGCATGGTGATCGATCAGTGCGCCGCCGCGGAGCGAGGCGATGATCAGCGGGCCGTTGATCGTGGCAGCTGCGTCCGCGAGGGCGCTCTGCCAGTTGGCGAGATCGGCTTGTTCGAGCGGGACGAGGCTTTCGTTCTGGCCGGGGAGGTCGGGGAGCAATGTGGCGAACCCGTCGGCCCCCAGCGCGCGCATCGCAAGGACGAGGGTGCGGCGGGTGCGGTTGGCTTCGTCGAATAGCGGCGGGACGAACAGGATCGTGGCGCGTGGGGTGCCGGTGGGGGTGATGTGGAGGGTGTGTTCGGGCGCAGACATGGCGGGGCTGCTCAACAACTCGAATTCATCCCCGTTTGTCCTGAGCTTGTCGAAGGACCGTCCTTTTGCCTTTCAACATCTGAAAGAACAGGACGGCCCTTCGACAAGCTCAGGGCGAACGGAAAACAGGCGTAAGGCATGCCGTCAATCGGTCACTTTGCGCAGCGAGAAGGCGAGCAAATTGCCGTAGCTTTCAAAAATTTCGCCGTCGATCTCATCATCGTCGATCAAAATACCGAGGCGATCCTCCATCTCGGTCAGCACCGTCGCGACCGCCATCGAGTCGAATTCGGGCAGCGCGCCGAACAGGCCGCTGTCGTCGGTCAGTGCGGCGGCGCGGTCTTCGCCGAGGCCGAGGACGTCGGCGAGGAGAGCGCGAAGGGTGGCGTCGACGGTATCGGGTTCGGTCACAGGTCTTTCCTCAGGGCAGAACGGGCGAAGGCCTTCAATGCCGGTCCCCATGCCGCGACGCGCGACGGATTGAAAGCCTCGATCCGCCACAGCGGGTCGTGGCGGTTCATCCAGTCACGCTTGTAGCCGTCGTTGCCGGTCCCGAAATCGACGCGTTTTACGCCGTCTATCGTGATGACGTGACGGAACAGCGCCGCCGACAACAGCGTCCCGGGCGAGGCTTTCAGACTATCCTCGACATGCGCAAGCTTGTGGATGAAGGCGGTGCCGTCCTCGACGGTCCAGAACTGCGCCGCGACCGGCGTCCCGTCGATGCGCGCCAGTCCCACCCGCAAGGTACCGCGCGCGCCCTCTGCCTCGGCAAAGGCGCGCAGCAGCGCGGGGTGGCCTTCCTCGGGCTTCCAGCTCGCGGCGTAGATTTGTTCATAGGCAGCCCAACTGCCGGGGTCGAACTCGGTCAGCAGTTGAATATCGACGACGCCCTTTCTCGCCTTGCGCTGGACGGTGTTTCGCAGCGCGCCGGGGCGGCTCGCCCACCAGGCGTCATGGTCCATATCGCCGAGATCAAGCCAGTGGCGGTCGCCGGCGGGCGTTGCATTCACCCACCAGCCGACGGCGCGCAGCGCGGGAGTGAGGTCGTCGGGGGCGCTGACGGGGTAGAGCGTCAGATGCGCGGCCTGCTGGCGGAGATTGCGGAAAAGCGCCCGCAACGCCGCGCTGCGGTCGCCATCGCCGGTAAACAGTGGTCGGATCGCAAAGCTGTACCAGTTGGTGAGGCCTGCGAGCGCGCCCGGCTTTTCGATCCGCAGCGGCAGCCATGCGGTGACGGCGCCCGCGCCGCCCTGCGCGTCGATCCGGCCCTGCCCGGCAAAGCCATGCGCCTCGAGCAGGTCGAACCACGCCGCGCGATCGAAGGGCGAGGCAAAGCCATCCGCGCGCGCTGCGGCGGGCAACCGCGCATCATTAGCGTGATCTTCACCGTTCCCTTGCATGATGCCGCCCTCTATCACCTCACTCCTAACAGCCGATGACCAAAGCCGAAAAGCCAACTTCGCAACCGATCGACCATCTCGCCCTGCGCGGCGCGCCGGAGGCGGCTGCGTTGTTGATGGGTGATCGGGTCATCACCTTTGCTGAACTTGACGCAGGGGTCGGGCGGCTGGCGGCGTGGTTGCTCGAACAGGCAGGCGGGCCGGGCGAGCGGGTGGCGAGCTGGAGCGCAAAAACCCGCCTTGCCTGCCTGATGCCACTGGCGGCGGCGCGCGCGGGGTTGATCCATGTGCCGGTCAATCCGCTGCTGAAAGCGCCGCAGGTCGCGCATATCCTGCCCGACAGCGGGGCGAAGCTGCTGCTCACCAACGGCGCACGGGCGGAGATGCTGGGCGACGCGCGGCCCGATGATTGCGTGGTGCAGGATTTGACGGTCGCCGAGGCGGTGATCGATGCGGACGGGGAGGGACTGGCGCCGTCGCGGGCCGACCCCGACGATCTGGCGGCGATCCTCTATACCAGCGGATCGACCGGGCGGCCCAAGGGCGTGATGCTGAGCCATGCCAATCTGTGGCTCGGCGCCGAAAGCGTTGCCTCCTATCTTGAACTCGCGCCCAAAGACCGGGTGCTGGCGGTGTTGCCGCTGAGTTTCGATTATGGGCAGAACCAGCTGCTGTCGAGCTGGCATGCGGGGGCGGCGGTCGCACCGCTCGATTATCTGACCCCGCGCGACGTTGTGAAGGCGGTGGCGCGGCACCGGGCGACGACGCTGGCGGGGGTGCCGCCCTTGTGGGTGCAATTGGTCGAGAGCGACTGGCCTGCCGAGGCGGCGGGGTATTTGCAGCGGCTGACCAACAGCGGCGGTGCGCTGACGCCGTCGCTGATCGACGCGATGGCCGCGACTTTTCCGAATGCCGATATCTATCCGATGTACGGGCTGACCGAGGCGTTTCGCTCGACCTACCTCGAACCCAAGCTCGTTGCCGACCATCCGACCTCGATGGGCCGCGCGATCCCGCATGCCGAGATTCTGGTGTGCCGCCCCGACGGGACGATTACTGCCGACGAGGAACCGGGCGAATTGGTGCATTGCGGGCCGCTGGTCGCAAAGGGCTATTGGCGCGATCCTGAGCGGACCGCCGAGCGCTTCAAAGCGGCGCCGCGCGCGTCCGAATATGGCGGAACGGCGGTGTGGTCGGGCGACACGGTGCGCCGTGACGCCAATGGTCTGCTCACTTTCGTCGGCCGCGACGACGCGATGATCAAGACCGCGGGCAATCGCGTCAGCCCGACCGAGGTCGAGGATGTCGCGGTCGCATCGGGGCTGATTTACGAGGCGGTGGCTTTCGGGGTGCCCGATCCGCGGCTGGGGGCGGCGATCGTGCTGATCGTGCGCGGCAAGGGCGGGGTGGCCGACGAGGCGGGACTGGCCGCCCATCTGCGCCAGAACTTGCCCAATTTCATGCAGCCACACGTGGTTGAATGGCGCGATGCGCTGCCGCGTAATCCCAACGGCAAACTCGACCGCGTGGCGATCGCCGCCGAATGGGCGCAGAAGGTGGCGGCATGAAGCCGCACGGACCCATTCCGCCGGGTTATGCCGCCGATGACGACGGAATGCTGCTGATCGGCGGCGACCGCGCCGATACGCTCGCCGATATGGCAGGCGATACGCCGCTGTTCGTCTATGACAGCGCAATGCTGGCCGCGCGGGTGGCACAGTGGCGCGCCGCGATGCCCGCCGAGGTGCAGCTGCATTTTGCGATGAAGGCGAACCCCTATGCGCCGCTGCTGGCCTTTATGGCGCGGCTGGTCGACGGGTTCGATGTGGCTTCGGGCGGCGAGCTGAAAGCCGCAATCGACGCCGGGATGCCCGCGGGCGACATCAGCTTTGCCGGTCCCGGCAAGCGCGACCGCGAGCTGGAGGCGGCGATTGTCGCGGGCGCGACGCTCAATCTGGAATCGGCGGGCGAGGCCGAGCGCGCGCTGTCGATTGCCAGCCGCCTGGGCCTGACCCCCAGCCTGGCGGTGCGGGTCAATCCCGACTTCGACCTGAAAGGATCGGGGATGAAGATGGGCGGCGGCGCCAAGCCGTTCGGGGTCGATGCGGCGGAAGTCCCGGCGCTGGTGCGTCGCCTGATCATCGCGGGCGCCGATTGGCAGGGCTTTCATATTTTCGCGGGTTCGCAGGCGCTTGATGTCGCGGCGATCGCCGATACGCAGGCGCAAACGGTCGCGCTGGCAGCGCGGCTGGCGGACGAGATCGGGGCGACGCCGCCGCTCGTAAATCTGGGCGGCGGGATGGGCGTGCCCTATTTCCCCGGC
>JAHCKJ010000013.1 GCA_026125835.1 Sphingopyxis sp. | reverse complement strand
GGTGCGTCCTCTGGATTGCTTTTGCGGCGCACTTTGGCGCAATGGCCATAGCTTGGCGCGCGGTGGCGGCAGGGTCAAGCGGTCAGGAACGCCGCGATTGCCGCGCCCAGCCCGGGCTCGGTCACGCTTGACATATGGGTGCCCGGGATCGTCGCGAGCGTCGCATCGGGCAATATCGCGACGAGCTCTTCGGCGGAACCATTGTCCTGGTCCTGCTCGCCGCACACCACCAGCACCGGCATGGCCAGCGCCGCGAGCGCGTCGGGCGGGGTGTCGGTGAAGCTGTCGAGCAAATGCCCCGCCGCGATGCGGTCGACCTTCATCGTCTTCATGAACTGGATCGACAGCCAGGTGTCGTCGCCGCGCTTGGCGGTTTCATATTCGGCGATCGCCCGTTTGAAAAAGGCGCCGCGCCGCTGCCAACCGGCGAGCCCGGCCAGCCCCATGCCGCCGAGGATCAGCCGACGCGGCGACATACCCGCGACGACCGCGCGGACGCTGGTGCGCGCGCCGAGCGAGAAGCCGCCGAGGTCGAAATCGGTCAGGCCCAGATGCGCGACAAGATCCTCCAGATCGCGGACCAGCACATCGGGCGGGTAAAATTCTTCCTCGTGCGGCGCATCGCTTGACCCGTGGACGCGCAGGTCGGGCATGATGACGCGATAGCCCTCGCCCGCGATGCGCGCCGCGGTCCCGAACTTGATCCAGTTGACCTCGCCGTTCGAGAACAGGCCGTGGAGCAGGAGCAGCGGTCGGCCCTCGCCCGTCTCGCGCCAAGCCAGCCGCACACCGTCGCGCGCTTCGAAAAATTGCGGGTCGATCGTCATGCTCCGGCTATGCCCGCGCGGCGGCCGGTTGGGCAAGGGCGTTCAGCGCGGGCGGAGACCCTTTTGCTCCATGCGCCAGCGCGCCATTTCGATGCGATCCTGCCCGAAAAAGGGCTCGCCCTCGAAAACCAGCGTCGGGACGCCCCAATGGCCGGCGATTTCGAGCGCGACCTGGTTCGCGGCGATTTCATTGTCGAGCAGCTGCGCGTCCTTCTCGGCTTCGGCGTCGAGTTCGGCGAGGTCGAGGCCCGCGCGCTGCGCCGCTCCCGCCAGATGGTCGCCGAGATGCCAGTCCTGCGCGCCACCCCAGATCAGCTGCGCCGCCTCATGCGCAAACGCCAGGCTCTTGCCGCGGCGCGATGCCGCCTGGCCGAGCCGGGTGAGGCGGTAGATATAGGGTTGCTCGGCGGCAATTTCGCGTGTCATCACATTCTGGACGATCGGGTCGGGGCGCGGCGGGCCGAAGGGGATGCCGTGGAACTGCGCGGCGCGGATCATGTCGCGCATCGTGTAGCTCAGCCAATTGGGGTGGTTGCGCTCGAAAAAGTCGGGCTGGCGGATCGCGAGCGGATAAACGGGACGCAGGTTGATCGTCACGTCGTGGCTGGCGGCGAGCGCGCGGTAGCGGCCGATGGCGAGATAGGAATAGGGCGAGCGGAACGACCAGAAGAGGTCTGCGGCAAGGGTCATGGCGTCATCCTGCCGAAAAAGCGCAATGTTGCAAGCATTTGTCGGAAACATTTACACCAACATGGCTGGATTTTCGGACGTTTACGAAAGTGCCGCGCAGCGTGGGTGGCTTGCAGTTAGTAGCAATTGCTATTATGTCTCATGCCATGAGTGACACGATCGGATTCCTGCTGAACGACACCGCGCGGCTGTTTCGCCGCGCCTTCAATGCCCGCACCCGCGACAGCGGCATCACCGCGCTGCAATGGCGGCTGCTGATCTATCTGCGCCGTCACGAGGGCATCCGGCAGGGGCCGCTGGCCGAACTGATCGAGGTCGAGCCGATCACCCTGTCGCGGATGATCGACCGGCTGGAGGAAGCAGGACTGGTCGAACGCCGCGCCGACCCGAGCGATCGCCGCGCGTGGCTGCTCTATCTGGCGCCCGGCGCCGACGAGCTGCTGACCGCGATGCGCGCCACCACCGACGCGCTGAACGCCGAAGCGACCGAGGGGCTGAGCGCGGCGGAGCGCGACCAGCTGGCGGCGCTGGTCGAGCGGGTGCGCGCCAATTTGTCGCGCCGCGAATGCCTGAAAGAAGAGGAGGCCGCCTGATGGACCAGCTGTCGCCCCCGCGCCCCGCCGCCGATGGCACCAAAGCTGCCCCGCAGGCCGACCCGGTGCCGCCCCCCGCCGCCGCCGCTGCGCCCGCAACGCCCGAAGCGCCGAAGTGGCGCACCCGCCTGCTGATGTTCGGCCTGCCCGCGCTGCTGGTCGCGGCGGGCGGATATTATTGGCTGACCAGCGGCGGATCGGTGTCGACCGACAACGCCTATGTCCAGATGGACAAGGTGTCGGTCGCCGCCGAAGTGGGCGGACGGATCACCGAAGTTGCCGTGCGCGACGGGCAGCAGGTTGCGGCGGGGCAATTGCTGTTCCGCATCGACGGCGAACCCTATGCGCTGAATGTCGCGCAGGCGACCGCAGCAATCGACGCCGCGCAGGTCCAACTCGGCAATCTGGCGGCGAGCGCCCGCACGTCGAGCGTCGATATTGCTGCCGCCCGCGAAGATGTTGCGTTTGCGCAGGTCAATTTCGAGCGGCAGGCGGCGCTGATGGAGAAAGGTTTTACCACCCGCGCCGCCTATGACGCGTCGCGTCACGCGGTGGCGCAGGCGCGCGAGCGGGTGCGGCAGGCCGAAGCCGCCGCCGCCGAGGCGCGCACCAAGCTGGCCGCCGGTCCGGCGAGCGGGATCAATCCGCAGGTCGAGGCGGCGCGCGTCCAGCGCTCGCAGGCCGAGGTCAATCTCGCCCGCACCACGGTGCGCGCACCGAGCGCCGGGCGCGTCGCGCAAGCGGACCGGTTGCAGGTCGGCCAGATGATGGTCGCGGGATTGCCCGCGGTCACGCTGGTCGACACCGCGCACCCGTGGGTCGAGGCGAATTTCAAGGAAACCGACCTCGCCAATATGCGCGTCGGCCAGCGCGCCGAAGTGACGTTCGACGCCTATCCGGGGCTGAAGGTGCGCGGCCATGTGCTGACGATCGGCGCGGGAACGGGCAGCGAATTTTCGGTGCTGCCGGCGCAGAATGCGACGGGCAACTGGGTCAAGGTGACGCAGCGGGTGCCGGTGCGGATCGCCTTCGACGAAAAACCGTCGCGCGAGATGATCGCCGGGCTGTCGGCGGAGGTGCGGGTGTTTACCGGCGGTGGTGCGGTGACGGGGGAGTAGGGGTGGCCGCCTGCCTTCGGAAATCCTCAAAACCCGTTCGTGCTGAGCTTGTCGAAGCACCGTTCTTCTCTTCAACGTCGAAACAAAGAACGGCCCTTCGACAAGCTCAGGGCGAACGGCATTGGTTTGACCGATCCTCCCTGTGGCGAAGCCATGGGGAGGTGGCAGCGCGGAGCGCTGACGGAGGGGCTTTGGCGCGCCGCCGTCGCCCCTCCACCACCGCTTCGCGGCGGTCCCACTCCCCATCGCAAGTCGATGGGGAGGATTTTGAGGTTGCATCCTGATGGCCTCGCGCGCCCTCCCCCGCCGTCCCGCCGCGACCGCGCTGCCCGCCGACGACAGCGTCCCGTTGCACGAACGTGTCCGCCATCGCGCGCTGCTGACCGTCGCGGTCATGGGCGCGTCGATCATGCAGATCCTCGACACCACCATCGCCAATGTCGCGATCCCGCATATGCAATCGGCATTGGGCGCGACGAGCGAGACGGTGACGTGGGTGCTGACCAGTTACATCTTGGCGAGCGCGGTCGCGATGCCGATCACCGGCTGGCTGGCCGACCGCATCGGGCGGCGCGAATTGTTCCTGATCGCGATCTTTGGCTTCATCGTCGCGTCGATGGCATGCGGCGCGGCGCAGTCGCTGGAACAGATGGTCGCCTTTCGTTTTTTGCAGGGGGTGTTCGCCGCCTTTATCGGGCCGCTGTCACAGGCGGTGATGCTCGACATCAACCCGCCCGAACGCCACGCGCGCGCGATGTCGATCTGGGGCATGGGGATCATGATCGGGCCGATCCTGGGGCCGGTGCTGGGCGGCTGGCTGACCGAGCAGGCGAGCTGGCGCTGGGTATTCTACGTCAACTTGCCGTTCGGGGTGCTGACGCTGGCGCTGATGTGGGCGCTGTTGCCCGCGACGCGCAAGACCGACCGGCGGTTCGACCTGTTCGGTTTTTCGATGCTGGCGCTGGGGCTGGCGGCGCTCCAGCTGATGCTCGACCGCGGCGCGCATGCCGACTGGTTCGAAAGCGTCGAAATCTGGATCGAATGCGGCGTCGCGGTCGCATGCCTGTGGATGTTCGTCGTCCATATGGTCACCGCGCGCGCACCGTTGTTCAGCCGCGCGATGCTGACCGACCGCAATCTGGTCACCGCAATGGGATTCATGGTCGTCGTCGGGGTGGTGATGTTCGCGTCGATGGCGCTGTTGCCGCCGATGCTCCAGAATCTGTTCGGATGGCCGGTGATCGACACCGGGCTGGCGCTGGCGGTGCGCGGGATCGGCATCCTGATGAGCATGGCGGTGGCGGGGCGCCTGCTGGGCAAGATCGACCCACGCTGGCTGGTCGGCACCGGCCTCTCCATCGCGGCCTTTTCGCTGTGGCAGATGAGCCACTGGTCGCTGGACATGGGGATGCAACCGGTGATCGTCAGCGGGCTGATCCAGGGGCTGGGCATGGGGCTGATCTTCATCCCGCTCAACACGATGGCGTTCGCGACGATCGCGCCGCAGTTCCGCACCGACGGGTCGAGCCTGCTCAACCTGTTCCGCAGCCTGGGCGCGTCGATCGGCATTTCGATCGTCACCACATTGCTGGCATCGAACACCCAGACGAGCCACGCCGACCTGGCGGCGCATGTGACGAGCAGTTCGGTGAGCATGATCGACCCGTCGACCGCCGACCGTTTCGGCGTCGCAGGCGAAGCCGCGCTGGCGTTGGTCAATGCCGAAATCACGCGGCAGGCGGCGATGGTCGCCTATATCGACGATTTCTGGGCGATGATGTGGATGACGCTGGCGGCGGTGCCCTTGGTGCTGTTGCTGCGGCCGCCGAAGCCGGGCGGGCCGGTCGTGTCGGCGGCGGATATGGGGCATTAGCTAATGTCGGCCTTAGGACGGATCCGGACCTCGCTTTCATAAGACAGATACGCACAGCTACCGCTATCGTGCTTGCCATATCCCGTAGTGGACAGCGTCTTTGTATGTGTCCGCCGAGAATCCGCGATGCTTGGCCTCATATTCCGCCCGAATACGGGCATAGGTTGCATGATCGCCGAACCAGGCGTCACCGACAGCAAAGGCATCCCCTAAGAGTGCGGATGCCCTCATCCGCCAAATTTCTACTTCAAAGGGACCAAACGTCTGCTCAAGAACGGTGAGCGGAATGGGATCACAGAAGGGGAACGGTCCCATTTGCCGATTATGGACGTTATAAAAGAGGATGGTGAAAACCGCATCGGGCAATGCCAGCGAAAGCGCGAGATCTTGAATCCGTGCTTGCTTTTCTTCGCAAGCTTGCCTGACAAGCTCTTCCATATACACCTTCCTCCAACGGTTTGTTCGCTCAGCATGACTTGAGATAGCCCGGCTTGATGCTCGTGGTCTCTACCCTTCTACTCCCCCGCCCTTGTCAAAGACCCAGCCTCCCCCTATCCCCGCGAACCATGCCTTCGGGTACCCGCTGCCGGGTGCCGCCGCCAAAGATCGCTTCCGCTGAGCCCTCTTCCAGCCACGCCCTATGTCGAACAGCTCAGCATCGGGGCGGGGCGGCGTTCGCTTGCTATCGGCTTGTCGGTCCTGATCCCGGCGCTGTTGCTGTTGATGCTGCTGACCTTTGGCGTCGAGGAGCCTCCGGTGGTCAAGGAGGAGTGGGTCAGCGTGGTCAGCATCGCCGCGCCGCAGGCGGCCGAAGAGGCTGCCGAAGTGAGCCCGCGCGTGAGCGAGCGGGCCGAGACCAAACCGCAGCCCGAGCCGCCGACGCCCAACGAACCGGTACCGCCAAAAGCCGCCGAGCCGCTCGCCGCACCGACACCGCCCGCGCCGCCCCAGTCGCCGCTGCCGCCCGCAACGGTGCCGCGGATCGGGGCGCGCCCGCCGGGCGGACAGGTTTACGGGCCGCCCAATAGCAGCGGGTCGGCGTCGTCCTCGCGCGACACCGAACGGGTGGGGACGGCGCCGAACGGGGAGCCGCTCTATGCCGCCGCCTGGTACCGCGAGCCGAGCGACGGCGAATTGCGCGGCTATCTGTCGACCGCCGACGGCCCCGGCTGGGGGCTGATCGCGTGCCGCACCGCGCCCGATTTCCGCGTCGAGGACTGCGTCGGGCTGGACGAATATCCAGGATCGCAGATCATGCGCGCGGTGCTGGCGGCCTGGCAATTCCGCGTGCGGGCGTTGCCGCGGCTCGGCGGCCAGCCGATGGTGGGGGCGTCGCGAGGTGCGGATCCGGATCGATTATGGGGTGCGGCGGCGGTAGGCCGGTGGGAGTGGCTCAGCCGATCCTCCCTGCGGCGAAGCCGTGGAGAGGGGGACCGTCCCCGCGAAATCGGGGATGGTGGGGGGGCAGCGACGTCGAGCTAGTGCCCCTCCGTCAGCGCTTCGCGCTGCCACCTCCCCATGGCTTCACCACAGGGAGGATCCAAGCCAGCTTCCGATAGCGACCCACATCACCGGAAGAAACAATTCACCCCCGCGAACAGCGCGTCGATCTTTGCCGCGTCACCCGGCGCGGCGAACATGCCGCCGATGGCGTTGTCGCCGGTGCCGATGCTGAATTCCTCGCCCAGCGTGCTGTCCTCGACGGCGATGATCGATACCGACTCGCCCGCCTTCGCACGCGTCGTACCGATGGCGATGCCGCTCGCCGTCGAATAGGCGGCCGCGCCGGGTTCGTTGCCAAGGAACCAGCCGACGAATTTGTCGTCCTGAAAATTCAGCGTCATCGCGTCGTAGCGGGTGAATTGCATCGGTCCCGCGCCGCATTCGTCGTTGGTGCTGCGGTCGTCGGCCTGCCCCGCGACGTTGGCGAGCGCGGTTTCGGCCTGCGCGCGGGGGACGCCGAGGCAGGCGGTAAACTTTGCCGCTGCTCTTGTTGTCGATGAAGCGCAGCCCCTCGCCGTCAGCGAGGCTGATCGCGGTGATCGCGGCAGCGCGGGCCGTCGGCCTTGGCCTCGGGGACCGGCGGCGCGGTGTGGTTTCGGCAGGGGGCGGCGGGCGCCTTGTCGGCGGCAGGTTTGCACGCGGCGAGCAAGCCGATCATCGCGAGGGTCGTGAATTTGCGCATCGCCTATCTCCTGCCTTTGACCGCCAGTATCAATATCGCGCCGAGCGCCGCCAGCCCATATCCTTTTGCGCGTCCCAGATGTCGCCTTGCTGACCATTGGCGGTCGGCGGTTTTACCAGCCCATACGCGACGATGGTCGGCGATGTCGAAGATTTCATAAAGGCAGGAGGTCGCCAAAACCCAGCCAAGCACGGTTAACGCCGCGCCGCGCGGCCCCAGCCCGCCCCGGCGGCGCGCGATTTCGGCGACGGGCACCACCGACAGCGCGCCAAAGGCGAAATGCACGAGGCGGTCATAATGGTTGCGGGTCCAGCCGAAGGCGTCGGAGAGGCTGGTGCCGGTGAGCGAATGCGACCAGGCGTCATAGGGGACATCGCTGTACGCATAGCGCCCGCCGAGGGTGTGGAGCGCGAAGAAAAGGGTAATGCACGCGAGGGCCGGGGTCGAGAGCGGCCAACGGCGCAGCAGCGCCGGTGCGGCGACAAGCAGCAGCATCGTCGGGATATGCTGGAGCAGCGCGATTTCGGGATAGGGTTGGTCGATCTGCGCGACGAGCAGCAGCACAAGGAGCGCGCCGAGCAGGCGGCGCTGCGCGGGCGGGGTGGCGGATAGGGTGTTCGTCATCCCATTCCCTTTATCCGTTCGTGTCAAGCGAAGTCGAGACACGCTTCGGTCGCGCGTGCCTTCGGCGTGTCTCGACTTCGCTCGACACGAACGGCATTGGGTGGGCTTACCCCTTTTTCAGATGCCGCCGCCCCAGCAGCTCGGCGATCTGCACCGCGTTCAGCGCCGCGCCTTTGCGCAGGTTATCCGAAACGCACCACAGGTTGAGGCCGTTTTCGACCGTCGGATCCTCGCGCACGCGGCTGACGAAGGTCGCGAAGTCGCCGACGCATTCGACGGGGGTGATGTAGCCGCCGTCCTCGCGCTTGTCGTGGAGCACGACGCCAGGGGCTTCGCGCAGGATACGCTGGGCGTCCCCGGCCGACAGTTCATTCTCCATCTCGATATTGATCGCTTCGCTATGCCCGACGAAAACGGGGACGCGGACGCAGGTCGCGGTGACCTTGATCCTGGGATCGAGGATCTTCTTGGTCTCGACGACCATCTTCCACTCTTCCTTGGTCGACCCGTCGTCGAGGAAGCTGTCGATGTGCGGGATGACGTTGAAGGCGATCTGCTTGGTGAATTTCTGCACGTCCTTTTCGTCGCCGACGAAGATCTGGCGCGTCTGGTTCCACAGCTCGTCCATGCCCGCCTTGCCAGCGCCCGACACCGACTGATAGGTCGACACGACGACGCGGGTGATCTTCGCGGCATCGTGGAGCGGCTTCAGCGCGACGACCATCTGCGCGGTCGAGCAGTTCGGGTTGGCGATGATGTTGCGCTTCGTATAGCCGTCGATCGCGTCGGGGTTCACTTCGGGCACGATCAGCGGGACATCGGGGTCCATGCGATAGAGCGAGCTGTTGTCGATCACGACGCAGCCTGCCGCCGCGGCCTTCGGCGCGTGGATCTTGGTCGCTTCGCTCCCGATCGCAAAAATGGCCATGTCCCAGCCGGTCCAGTCGAAATTGTCGATATTCTGGCATTTCAGGGTCTTGCCGGTGTCGCCGATTTCGACGTCGGTGCCCTGGCTGCGCGACGAGGCGACGACCGCCAGTTCGTCATAGGGAAATTCGCGCTCGGCGAGGATGGCGAGCACTTCGCGCCCGACATTGCCCGTCGCACCCGCGACGACGATCCGGTAACCCATCTGTTATGCCCTTCATGCTGATGCTGAAATGAAAATCGACCGGTTCTGCCTGTTGGCGGAACCGGTCGTTTTGGAAAGCTGTTTCGGCTTTGGGTGAGAGAAGCTCTCCTTAGCCTTCGCCGGCTTCCGACCGGTAATCGCGGCGTTCCGCAATACGTGCCGATTTACCAGTCCGCCCACGCAGATAGTAAAGCTTCGCACGGCGGACGGCGCCCTTGCGGACGACGGTAATCGAATCGATGTTGGGCGAGTACAGCGGGAACACGCGCTCGACACCTTCGCCGAACGACATTTTGCGCACGGTGAAGTTGGAGCCCATGCCCTTGTTCGAGCGCGCGATGCACACGCCTTCGAAATTCTGGACGCGGGTGCGTTCGCCCTCGACCACCTTGACGCCGACTTTCAGCGTGTCGCCGGGGCGGAAGGTCGGAACGGTCTTTGCCGCTTTGGCAATTTCTTCGGCTTCGATCGTCTGGATGAGGTTCATGCCTCTAGTCCTTCTTCTTTTGCCGCGCGCCAGAGGCAGGTCGGTCCCGAGCGCCCTCATGGCGCTCCCAAAGGTCCGGCCTGCGTAACCGTGTAATCTCCTCCGCCTGTTGTTTCCGCCAGGCGGCGATTTTCGCATGATCCCCCGATCGCAGCACTTCGGGGATCGTGCGCCCTTCCCATGTGACGGGCCGGGTATAGTGCGGATATTCGAGCAAGCCGTTTTCGAACGATTCGTCGTCCCCGCTGGAAGCCGCGCCCATTACGCCGGGAAGCAGCCGAATGCAAGCGTCGAGCAGCAGCAGCGCCCCCATCTCGCCGCCCGACAGGATGATGTCACCCATCGACACCTGCTCGATCGGTCGCGCGTCGAAGATGCGCTCGTCGAATCCCTCGAAGCGGCCGCAGAGAATGATCGCCCCGGGACCGGCCGAAAGGTCGCGCACACGCGCTTGCGTGATCGGCGTGCCGCGCGGGGTCATCGCGAGGATCGGGAGGCCCGGATGCGCCGCCACCGCATGGTCGACCGCCGCCGCCAGCACATCGGCCTTGAGCACCATCCCCGCGCCGCCGCCCGCGGGCGTATCGTCGACGGTGCGGTGCTTGTCGGTCGCAAAATCGCGGATCTGCACCGGTACGCAATCCCAGGCGCCGCTTTCGAGCGCGCGCCCCGCCATGCTGTGCCCCAGCGGACCGGGGAACATGTCGGGATAAAGGGTGAGCGGGACGGCGGTGAAGGTCATGGCAGCGTCCAATTCTCGACCTTCAAGCTTGGAACGTCAGCGAAATCCGCCTCGTTGTTGGTGATGATCGTCGCCCCGATGCTCAACGCGTGGGCGGCAAGCAATCGGTCGAAGCGCGCCCGTTTGAACGGCAACCGCGCATATTCGCGCGCCGCCGCTTCGTCGAATGGGAGCAGCGGGATGGCCGCGACGAAGGCCTCCAGCACCTTGGGCGCTGGTGGCTTGCCATTTTCGGTTCCCAGAGCAACTTCGGCGAAACTGATTGTCGAAATGGCGACGTCGCCCGGAGCACAGGCGGTAAGTCGTCTACGCAGCGGCTCGTAGCGCGCGGTCATCGCATAGACCGCGCAATCGGCATCGATCAGATAGCGCGTCACCCCTTCTTTTCCGTCCTCGCTGCCTCAGCAGCTTTGCGCGCGGCGATCGTGCTTGGGCGTTCTTCGAAATCCTCGCGCGGCGCAAGCCTCAGACCCGGCGCCTTGCCCCAGAAGCCACTGACGTCGATCTTGGCTTTTGGCTTGTCGGCGGGCTCGAAACGGAACTCGCCGCGCTCTTCACGGACAATCATCTCGGTCCCGTCCTCGATCCCCAGCGCCTTGGGCAGGCGCAGCGCAAGCGAGTTACCCGATTTGAAAACCTTGGCGCGATATTCTTTGGTCATGACAGACTCCGTATATACATCATGTATATACATTATGGCGCTGACTGTCGAGGCGATTTACCCGGGCGGCTGCCACAGCATGTCGGGGTACCGGGCGCGATCCCGTGCCAGTTCGGCGTGCAGCCATTCGCGGAAGCGTTCGATCTTTGCGCACCCCGACGCGGTTTTCGCGATGGACGAATAGCCAGAGCCCGCGGTCGGTGTAGAGCAACGTGTCGAACACGGACCAGCCGTCCGCTGTCGATTTCGGTCTGCCAGTACAGCGAAGGGTCATCATCGCGATACCGAAGCCCGCCTCGACCGCGCTCGCCTCCTGCAGCTGGCTGTCGAGTTCGATGCCGCGCCGCGTCGCCAGAGCGGAACGCCCGCGACCGCGAACCAGTCGGCCCACCAGCTGTCGTTGGGCGCCAGCCGTTGGGCGCGCAACAGGTCAGCGGGTTCGACAAGCCGCTCGCGCGTGCGACGGGCGGCTTAACAGATCGGCGCGATCGCCTGGCGCATCAGAAAGTCGACCCGCAATCCGGGCCAGTCGCCCTTGCCGATCCGGATCGCGACATCGACATTCGACGCGTCGAAATCGATGATCCGGTTCGACATCGACAGTCGCACCGCCAGGTCGGGATAGGCCAGCTGGAAACGGCCGATGCGCGAGGCAAGCCAGGCGCCACCGGGAAACTGGTCACCGCGTCGATCGTCAGCACATCACCGGCCTCGTCGGCGCCGAGCGCGGCGAAGGCATCCATCGCGGCAAAAGCGCACGCTGATCGGCGGGAGCAGCCGCTGGCCGGTTTCGGACAGCCGCACCCCCTTTTGCACACAAACAATGCGCGAGTAGAATACGGTCTTCCAATTGGCGGATTTGATAACTGACACGCCGCCTGCGTCAGCCCAGAAGCTACTCCGCTGCGCGAAAAATTTGCAATCGTAACTGACCGCTTCAAGGCGCGGACAGCAGCGAGGGACAGGATGGTTTCATCGGACTATATAAAGACCCAGCTTATGATATGGTGCAAAGCTTTTTATTTGGCGGTCCGCCACGCGCCAAAAAGGCATTTGTGCAGCGTCACACGACGAAGGAACCGGACAATGAATGACGAAGAAGAATCTGGATGCGGACCTGGAACGAGGGTCACAAGGGCTTCTGCGCCGACCTCGATCGCTGCTTTGTCGCGCTGGCGGGCGCCGTCACGCGGATGCGCCGTCGCCGCGAGGCGCATGTCCGTTCGCGCATCGGCGTTCCCGGCCGGCATATCTGAACGTGCTGCCGACCGCGCGACGCCGTCGATGACGCGAAGTTTGTCGAAGGGAGTCCCCGCCGCGGCCCCTCTCCCGGTGCCCTTCGACAAACTTCGCGCCATCGACGGCCCGGCGAACGGTGATCGCGCCGTTAACCAAAAATCAGCCGCTTGGCGCCTAGCGTTCCCGATCGAATGGACGGGGGTCGCATGGCGCTTTGCGCACGTATCGCTATGGCAGTTGCGGGGCTGTTCGCCGCCGCCGCACCCGCGCACGCGCAGTCGTCGTTCGCCAACGCGACCAGCATGTCGTGGGATGGTGTGCTCACCGGCATCTTTCTGGGGCTTTTGCTCTTTTCGCTGGTTTACAATGGCGTCTTTTTCCGGCTGCTACGCGAACGCTTTCTGATCTGGCAGAGCGCGCGCACCCTGTCCTATTTCGCGCTCGTCCTCGCGCTGTCGCCGCTGGCGATGGGACCATGGCTGACGCCCGACAGTTTCGCACGGCAGGTCTGGATCTGTCTCTTTTTCGACTTGAGCGTCGTGGTGTCGGGTCCGTTTCTGCGCAGTTATCTGGAGCCGGGCACGGTCGGCCCGCGCATCCGCCGCCTGCTTGGCTGGCCGCCCGTGCTGATATTGGCGACCACCCCGGCGATGCTGATCGCCGACTGTCCGCCCGCCTATATGGCGCTGCGCAACATGCTGTTGCTCGCGATGCTGGGATTATGTGCCGCCGCGGTCATCATGGCGCTGCGCCGCGGCAGCCGCACGGCGCGCTACCAAGCCGCGGCGTGGAGTGGCATCGGCGGGGTTTACGGGGTCAGCCTGTTCCATGACATCGTGCTGGGACAGCCTTTCGACGCTTTCCTGTTCCTGCTGTTCCCGGCGCTCGGGCTGGAGGTCATGCTCACCGCGCTCGGTATCCTCGACCGCCTCGTCCGGCTGCGCCGCGAGCGACAGGAGGCACGCGCGCAGGCCGAGGCGATGCGCATCATCGCGCACACCGATCCGCTGACCGGCCTGCCCAACCGCCGCGCGATCGAAGAGAGTTTCAACGACGATCCGCCGGTGGCGATCGCGCTGGTCGACCTCGACCATTTCAAGGCGATCAACGATCATCATGGCCATGATGTCGGCGACCGGGTGATCTTTGCCGCGGGGGTTGCGCTGGGGTCGGGGACGGCGCTGGCGGCGCGGGTCGGCGGCGAGGAGTTTGCACTGTTGTTCCGCGGTGCGCCCGCCGCGGTGGCGATCGAGGCCGAGCGACTGCGCCAGCGCATCGGCGCCTATGTCAAACAGATGGTGCCGCTGCTCGAACGGCCGGTGACCGCCAGCATGGGGCTGGTCCATATCGGACGCGGCACCAGTTTCGGCGCGGCGATGAAGTCGGCCGACATCAACCTGTATGCCGCCAAGGAAAGCGGGCGCGACCGGGTGGTGTTTATCGCGGCCGCGTGACGCCCTGCGTCAGGGCGTCCGCGACGCGCAAGCGCAGCGCTCGTTGCGGGGGTCGTCGGCGCGAGGAACAGCGCCCCGTCAGGCTGCCGGTCGCAGTTCAGGCGGAACGCCGCCGACAATGCACCGGTCGGCGCCAGCGGTTCGGCGGTCAGGCAATCGCCCACACCTCGGCCCTGAGCCGCGCGAGTTCGGCGGCCCAATTCGCCGCGGAACGGTCCATCAGGAAATTCATCGCAAGCTTGCCCTCGAGCGGGCCAAGATGGCCTGCGGCATAGGCGGCGCGGGCTGCGGCAAACGCGTCCGCCACCACCGACGTCACCGGTTGCGCGCGGCGGGTCAGCAATCCGGCCTTGTCCATCGCGACCGCTGTATCCCACGCGGGCGCCGATGGCCCGGCGTAAGTGCGGTTCGACAGCGCGAACACCCCGACGCCATGGTCGGGCATCAGCATCACATGGCTACCATAGCCCGGATAGCCGCCGCCGTGCGCGAGCGTCAGCCCGAGATCGCAGTCCTGCGCGACGCGCCAGCCCATGCCATAAGCCGCGGCCTGTTTGCAGGCCGTCGCGCCGCTGGCGCCGATGCGGTTGGCGACCCCGACGAAATTGAGCCCTTGCACCATTTCGCGCACCGTCGCGCGCTTGACCGGGCCGGTGTCGGGACCGTCGCGCGCGGGCCAGGCCGACAGCAGGAAGGTGACCCATTTGGCATAGTCGTTGGCGCTGACCTGCATCCCGCCCATCGCGTTGAACGCGCCGTCGATCATCTCGGGCTCGGGCGACCAGCGTTCATTCTCCCAGCGATAGCCGCGCGCATAGACCGCCTTTGGCGTTCTGGTGACGTCGAAACCGCTGCCAGCCATCCCGAGCGGGGTCAGGATCGTCCGCTGGATATAGTCGGTGTAGACCATGCCCGACGCGTTGGCGATGATCCGGCCGAGCAGCGCATAGCCATAGTTGGAATATTCGAACGCCGACTGCGGCGCGCGGCTGAACGGCACCCCGGCGGCGATCATCTTCGTAAAATCGTCCTGCGGCAATATCTGCTGCCGGTCGCCCCAAGGGTCGTCGGTGACGAGCCCGCCGACATGGTGAAGCAAGTCGCGCACCCGGATGCGCGGGCTGTCGGTGGTCGGATAGGCCCAGTCCTTCATTTCGGGGACATGGTCTTCGGCGAGGTCGTCGAGGCCCAGCTTGCCATCATCGCGCAGCTTGAGGATGGCGAGCGCGGTGAACGCCTTGGTCATCGACGCAATGCGGAAGCGGCTGTCGGCGGTAACGGCACTTTTGTCGTCGAGATTCTGGACGCCGATACTTTTTACATAGGCGAGCTTGCCGTCCTTGACGACGCCATAGACCATGCCGGGGATATGCGCGTCGGCCTGATATTTGGCGAACAGCGCGTCGATTTCGGGGGTGATCTGCGCGAGGGTTTGGGACGGTGCGTCCTGCGCCAGTATGGGAGACCCGACGGCCAACGCAGCCACCAGAAGAATAGCCAATCTTGCGCGCATCCAAACCTCCGTTCGTGCTGAGCTTGTCGAAGCACAGTTCTTTCTTTGCATCATAGAAAGGAAGAACGGCCCTTCGGCAAGCTCAGGGCGAACGGAATTTACTGAAGCGCGACTTTATTCGACGAACGCCGCGTCGATCGTCACACTGTCGTCGGTCCACGCCGGGACCGCACGCTCGTTCATCGGCACCATGAAGCGCTTGCCGTCGGGCTTTGCGATTTCCAGAATGTCGCCGGCGCCGAAATTTTCGACCGCGACAACATGGCCGATCGCGCTGCCATCGGTCGACACGCACGGCAGGCCGATCAAATCGTGGTAATAATATTCGCCCTCGGCGAGCGGCGGCAGCGCCGAGCGCGGGACGGTGAGCAGGGTACCGCGCAGCGCTTCGGCGGCGCTGCGATCAGTAATTTCGGCGAAGGCGGCGACGGCAGCCTGATTGGCCGGGCGCACCGATTTTAGGGTGAGCTTGCGGTCGCCCGCGTCGAAAACGGAAAAGGCGCGGAGAGCCTCCGCGCCTTCGCCGAACAATTTCAGCCGCACCTCCCCCCGCACCCCGTGCGCGCCGGCGATGGCGGCCAGGGTGACGGGGCGATTTGCGTCAGCCAAGGATTTAGCCTTCGGCCTTTTCTTCGGCTTCCGGAGCGACCGGGCCGCCTTCGGCGACTTCTTCGGCGATCGCGGTCGCGTCCTCGGCGGTCGCGTCGGCGGGCACTTCGTCGGCGACGGCTTCGGCCACCGCTTCGGCGGTCGCTTCGCTCTTCACCGAACCGGTGGCGTCCGATTCAGCGGCTTCGGGGGTGATGGCTTCTTCGGCAGCGGGCGCGTCGGCGACGGCTTCTTCCGCCGGAGCTTCGACTTCGGGTTCGGGTGCCGGAGCGGCGGCAGCGGCGGCGGCAGCTTCTGCGGCGTCAGCCAGCTTCTGCGCCTTTTCCTCGGCGCGTTCCTTGGCCTTTTCGCCCGGGACCGCCTTGTTCGGGTTGTTGCGCGCGGCGCGTTCCTTGACGCCCGCGGCGTCGAGGAAGCGGGCGACGCGGTCGCTCGGCTGGGCGCCGACGCTCAGCCAATGCTTCGCGCGGTCGGCGTCGAGCTTGACGCGCTCCGGATCGTCCTTGGCGAGCAGCGGATTGTAGCTGCCGATGCGTTCGATGAAGCGACCGTCGCGCGGGCTGCGCGAGTCCGCGACGACGATCTTGTAATAGGGGCGCTTTTTCGAGCCGCCGCGCGCGAGGCGAATGGAGGTAGCCATGTTGTAAGTCCTTCTTTCTAATTCAAATTCCGGATTTTGGTTAACGTCACTTTTTCTTATTGATCAAATTGGCGAGGTCGGGCGGGATGGCGCCGCCGCCGAGGCCGGGCAGTCCGCCCGTGCCGCCGCCGCCCATTCCGCCCATGCCGGGAATGCCGCCGCCCTTGCCGAACAGCGCGCCGAGGCCTTTCAGCCCGCCCATCTTGCGGATCTTTTTCATCGCGGTCGCCATTTCCTGGTGCATCTTCAGCACCTTGTTGACCTGCTGCACCGTCGTGCCAGACCCGTTGGCGATCCGGATCTTGCGCTTGGCGTTGATGAGTTCGGGCTTGGCGCGTTCTTTGGGGGTCATCGACCCCATGATCGCGTCGAAATGCACCAGCATCTTGTCGTCGGCCCCGCCCGCGGCCATCGCCGCCTGCGCCTTCTTGATCCCGGGGATCATGCCCGCGAGCGCCCCGAGCCCGCCCATGCGGCGCATCTGGTTGAGCTGGGTTCTGAGGTCGTTGAGGTCGAACTGGCCCTTGGCCATCTTCGCCGCCATCGCCTCGGCCTCGTCGGCCTGGATCGTTTCGGCGGCGCGCTCGACGAGGCTGACGACGTCGCCCATGCCGAGGATGCGGCCTGCGATCCGCGACGGTTGAAACAGTTCGAGCCCGTCGAGCTTTTCGCCCGTGCCCGCGAATTTGATCGGCTTGCCGGTGACCGCGCGCATCGACAGCGCGGCACCGCCGCGCGCGTCGCCGTCCATGCGGGTGAGCACAACGCCGGTGAGCGGCACCTGGTCGGTGAAGCGCTGCGCAACCTGCACGGCATCCTGGCCGGTCAGGCTGTCGACGACGAGCAGCGTTTCGGCAGGGTTCGCGGTCCGCGACACCGCCTGCATCTCGTCCATCAGCTGCTGGTCGACGTGGAGGCGGCCCGCGGTGTCGAGCATCAGCACGTCATAGCCCTGCAGCTTGGCCGCCTGCATCGCGCGCTGGGCGATTTCGACCGGCTGCTGGCCCGCGACGATGGGGAGGGTTGCGACGTCGATCTGGCTGCCGAGGACGGCGAGCTGTTCCTGCGCGGCGGGGCGATTGACGTCGAGCGACGCCATCAGCACCTTCTTGCGCTCTTTTTCCTTGAGCCGCTTCGCGATCTTCGCGGTCGTGGTGGTTTTACCCGAGCCTTGCAGGCCGACCATCATGATGACCGCAGGCGGCGCGACATTGAGGTCAAGCTCGGCGGTTTCGGAACCGAGCATTTCAGTCAGCGCGTCGCTGACGATCTTGACGACCTGCTGCCCCGGAGTGACCGAGCGCAGAACGTTCTGGCCGATCGCAAGTTCGGTGACCTGGTCGACGAAGCTGCGCACGACGGGCAGCGCGACGTCGGCTTCGAGCAGGGCGATTCGCACTTCGCGCATCGCGGCGCGCACGTCGGCCTCGGTCAGCGCGCCGCGACCGCGGAGCTTTCCGAAAACATCGCCAAGCCGATTGCTCAGA
>JAHCKJ010000129.1 GCA_026125835.1 Sphingopyxis sp. | reverse complement strand
ATCGCCGGGCAGGCCGGGGCGACGGTCGTAGACATGGTCGACGATACCGAATTCCTTGGCTTCGTCGGCCTCGAGGAAGGTGTCGCGGTCCATCGCCTTTTCGATTTCTTTCAGCGACTTGCCGGTATATTTCACATACAGGTCGTTCATCCGGCGGCGGATGCGCAGGATTTCCTTGGCCTGGATTTCGATGTCCGACGCCATACCGCGCGCGCCGCCCGACGGCTGGTGGACCATCACCCGCGCGTTGGTCAGCGCGACGCGCATCCCGGGCTCGCCCGCGGCGAGCAGGAAGCTGCCCATCGACGCCGCCTGGCCGATGCACACCGTGCCGACGCGCGGGCGGATATATTGCATCGTGTCGTGGATCGCCATGCCCGCCGTCACGACGCCGCCCGGCGAATTGATGTACATATAAATGTCCTTCTTCGGATTCTCCGATTCGAGGAACAACAGCTGCGCCACGATCAGCGAAGCCATATTGTCCTCGACCTCGCCGGTGACAAAGACGATCCGTTCGCGCAGCAGGCGCGAGAAAATATCAAAGCTGCGTTCGCCGCGGCTCGTCTGCTCGACGACGACGGGGACAAGAGCGGCGAGCGGGTCGATCATGCGATTATAGTCCTTGATTATCGGGTTGCCCGGCCGAGGACCGGCAGGCTGTCCCTCCAGCGCCCTACATCGGCGGCAAGGCCGCGGGTTTCAAGAGGGCAATTCATTGCGCCGATGATCGGCCATGATGGCTTTGGGGTGGGGGGCTGTCCTTGGGGTCAGGACCCTAAACCCCGTCATGCTGAACTTGTTTCAGCATCCAATGGCTGAGATCGAATTTGCCACGGCGCCGAAGGAAACGGCAGACCATGGATCCTGAAACACGTTCAGGATGACGATGCTATAAGTGTCGCGCTTTGGTCGAAAGCCGTCCTGTCGCATCACGCAATGCCCGCGCCTGCTCCAGCAACGAAAAGGGGCGGGAAAGCCCCGCCCCGTTGTTTGCGTTCGCTTGCGCCTTGGCGATCAGTCGCCTTCGCCCGGCTCGGGCGAGAAATGGGTCTCGAACTTGCCCTCAACGCCCTTATATTCGTCGGCGTCGGCGGGGCTGTCCTTTTTCACCGTGATGTTCGGCCATTCGGCGCTGAACTTGGTGTTGATCTCCAGCCATTTTTCGAGGCCGCTTTCGGTGTCGGGCAGGATCGCCTCGGCCGGGCATTCGGGTTCGCACACGCCGCAGTCGATGCACTCGTTGGGGTTGATGACGAGCATATTCTCGCCCTCATAGAAACAGTCGACCGGGCACACTTCGACACAGTCCATATATTTGCACCGGATACAGGCATCGGTGACGACATAGGTCATGGGTTCTGGCTCCCTTCGCCGGCGGCACCCTTGCCGTCCGGACCGTCTTGGCCTGCCTCTAAGCCGCGCCAATGTTACGCGTCAACGCAAAGCGACAGTTGCGAATCACTTTCACTCGATAGGCAAAAAGGGCACGGCGGGGGCGACAGCTTTTCCTCGCCCGCCGATAGCTCAGCTGGCAGGGAGGCCCGCCGCAGGTTCGAGCCGGAGGTAGCACGCCTGCGCTTCGGGCGCCGGGCCGCGGCGGACGGGCAGGGTGACCAGCCGGATCACCTCGATCCGCTCGCCGACCGGCAGCACCAGCGTCGCGCCGGCATGGACGGCGCACGACGATCGGGTGACCCGCCGTCCGTCGAGCCGGATATGCCCGGCCGCGATCATCGCCTGGGCCAGGCTGCGCGAGCGCGCGAAACGCAGGAACCACAGCAGCTTGTCGAGCCGGATGCTGCCCGCGGCGCCGGGACTCGCCACGCGCGCGTCAGTCCTTGCGCGCGTCGGCCAGCATCGCGGCGAGGCCGGCGAAGGGGCTGTTGGGCGACGGGCCGCGCCGCACCGGGCGCTCGGGGCGCGGCGTCGGCGGCGTATGGGGGCGGGGTTTCGCCGCGTTGGCGCGCTTGTCCTTTGCCTGCTTGGCGGGCGGACGTCGCGCCTCGCCGTTCGCGACGGCGCGCACGGCCTCGGTCCCCTTGCGATCCTTTTTGCGCCGCGGACGCTTGTCGGCGGTCTGGCGCAGCCCCGACCAGCGCCAGCGCTGCAAGGCGGGATCGCCTACAGTGCGAAAGCCGAAGCTGCCGAGCAGCGCGCGGCGCGTGTCCTCGTCGAGGCCGAGCGAGGTGGCGAGCGCGGGGTCGATCACAAAGCCCGGCACGGCAGGATTTCGCGTCTCGTCGCCCGCGTCGTCATGCTGGTGGTCGTCGCCGCCCGCGATTGGTGCGGTCGGCGGTGCCGCCGCCTGCATCCGCGCCGCATGCGCTTGCCGCGCCAGCTTTTCGGCCATGTCGATGCGCAGCCATCCGGTGGCGCAGCGGCGAAAGCCCGCGATGGTGAGGCCGGCGTGACTGCCGGTTTTTTGCAGCACCGCGCCGTGCGGCGGCAGCGCCGGGATCGCCGTACCCTGCTGCGCCGCGACCAGCGCGGCGCGCCAGCGCACCGCTTCGGGCTTCAGGAGCTGCGGATGAAAAATGTCGAGCGAGCCGATGGTAAAGCCCAGCTTGCGCAGCAGCGGCCGTTCGTCGGGTGTCAGCGCCTGCAACTGGTCTTCGACCGCGGCGCGGCCGATCGTGCCGCTGCCGTCGACCAGCGCCGCGACCAGTGCCCGTACGCGCGGCGGCGTGAACAGGTCGCCAGCGGCTTCGCCCATGGCGGCGAGCGGCGCCGCGTGGCGGGCCAGCTGCGCGGCGATAAAGCGGTGAAGCCGTTCGCTGATCGCCTGCACCTGCGCGGGTTCGAGACGTCGCAGCGACGGATCGATCTGGACCGCGGGCTGGACCAGCGTCGGCCCTTTCGCCAGCGTCGCGACCGGGTTGCCGTGCCAGGCAAGCCGCGGCAGCGCGCCGGGTTCGGCGACCAGCGACAGCGCGCTGTCGTCGCCTTCGGCCAGCGCCGTCGCGCGGCGCGCCAGCTCGGCGCGCAGATGCTTTTCGGCGGCGGCGAGCAACATCCGGTGGTCGCTGGCCTTGGCCACCGGATCGACCTTGAACTGAAACCCCTTGAGCGTGCCGATCGCCTCGCCGTCGACCGCCACGGTGCCGTCCTGCCCGACTGCCACCGGCAGCGCGGCATGGCGCTGCCCCGCATCGCGCAGCAGCAAGGCCAGACGGCGATCGACGAAGCGCTGCGACAGCGCCGCGTGCAGCGCGTCGGACAGGCGCGATTCCAGCGCTTGCGCCTGTTCGGTCCACCCCGCCGCGCCCGCGATCCAGTCGCCGCGCTGGGCGATGAAGCACAGGGTGCGCACCGCGGCGATCCGGCTCGCGAGCTGGTCGATGTCGCCGTCGGTGTCGTTCAGCCGTGCCAGCCGCTTGGCGAACCAGTCGGGATCGATCATCCCGTCGCCGCTGGTGCGCCATTGCCACAATTTCAGGATCGTCCGGCTGTGATGTTCGGCGCCCAATTGTTCGAAATCGGGCAGGCCGCAAATGTCCCACAGACGCTGCACCGCGTCGAAATCGCCGCCGCGCGCCTGCACTTCGAGGTCGCCCGCCAGATGTTTGAGCACGGCGATATCGACCGCTTCGGGCGCCGGGCGCAGCGCGGGATTGGTCGGCGGCTGCGCCAGGTCGGACAAGAGCTGGTCGAGCGAGCCGAAGCGCGGCGTCGGGTTGCGCCAGAACAGGCTGGCCAGCGACGGGAAATGATGTCCCTCGATCGCGGCGACTTCCTCGGCGGTGAAGCCGCCCTGCGGCTGGCCGACGGTGCCGAAGCTGCCGTCCTGCTGGTGGCGCCCGGCGCGACCGGCGATCTGCGCCATTTCGGCGATCGTCAGCCGCCGCAGCCGCCGCCCGTCGAACTTTTGCAGGCTCGCAAAGGCGACATGCTGGACGTCGAGGTTCAGCCCCATGCCGATCGCGTCGGTGGCGACGAGGTAATCGACCTCGCCCGCTTCGAACATCGCGACCTGCGCGTTGCGCGTCCGCGGGCTCAGCGCCCCCATCACCACCGCGGCGCCGCCCGAAAAGCGGCGCAGCATCTCGGCGATCGCATAGACTTCCTCGGCCGAGAAGGCGACGATCGCCGATCGCTTGGGCAGCCGCGACAGCTTCGACGATCCGGCATAGCTCAGCGTCGAAAAGCGCGGGCGGGTAACGATTTCGGCTTCGGGGACCAGACTCTTGACCAGTCCGCGGATGCTCGCCGACCCCAGGATCATCGTTTCCTCGCGCCCGCGCGCGCGCAGCAGGCGGTCGGTAAAGACATGACCGCGCTCGGGGTCGGCGCCGAGCTGCGCCTCGTCGATGCCGACAAATGCGACGTCGCGCTCGATCGGCATCGCCTCCATCGTGCCGAGCAGATAGCGCGCTTCGGGCGGGATGATCCGTTCTTCGCCGGTCACCAGCGCAACCTGTGCGGCGCCCTTGATCGCCACGACGCGGTCGTACACCTCGCGCGCGAGCAAGCGGAGCGGAAAGCCGATCATGCCGCTCGACCGGGCGGTCAGGCGCTCGACCGCCAAATGGGTTTTGCCGGTGTTGGTGGGGCCAAGGACAGCCTTGACCGGCTGGGAAGAGGATGATGTCATTTTCTTGCGGTTCAAGCTGGCATGGCCGCCGCCGCTGTGCAACCGCCGATCGTCGAATGGCGGGGGCACCGCCGAATTTTCCCGGTCGCTTGCATAATATCCCGCCCCCGCCACGGCTGACCGCAAGCGCTGGCGCCGCAACCGCCATTAAATTGACTTTAACGACCTTTCTTTACAGACAAGCGGTCAAATTCATTCGGCGGCCGGGTTAAGGGAGGTCCGCCGGGCGGGGGTTGCAATTTGTTCCAGCGTCACGAACCCATCGCGGGCATGTCCGGCAATGCGGCCGCGCTCGCGATGTCGCAGGCAATCGCTTTGCCCCGCGCAGTGGCCGATTCGGACCCGCTCGGCTGGCGCGACCGACTGGCGCAGCTCGACCTGGTTCCCGACCTCGGCGACAATATCGGTTCGGCCGAATGGTGGCGCGGCCTGGCGACGCTGACGCTGCTGTGCGGCGCGGCCATCGCTACCTTCCCCGGCATCCAGCCGCTCGCCGTCGGCGGAACCCCGGCGCTCGACGCGCGCGATTTCAACGAAGCGCGTGCACAGATGATCGTGCCGCTGGCACTCGGCGGCGACACCGGGCGGCACATGGCGGCGACCGACGCGGTGCGCCCGCTGACCCAGACCCCCGAACGGCCGCAGATCGAACTGACCGCGACGCTGGGCAATGGCGACAGTTTTGCGCGCCTGCTCGAACGCTCGGGGGTCGGCCGCGGCGAGGCGCAGGCGCTGGCCAACCAGGTCGCGACCGCCGTGCCGCTCGCCGACATTGCGCCGGGAACGCGAATCGACCTGATCCTCGGGCGCCGCGCCGCGCGCACAATGCCGCGCCCGGTCGATGCGCTGGCGATGCGCGCGCGGTTCGACCTGCGCATCGAAATGGAGCGCGAGGGCGACCGGCTGGTGATGCGGCGCATCCCGATCGCGGTCGACAACACCCCGCTGCGGATTCGTGGCCGCGTCGGCGACAGCCTTTATCGTTCGGCGCGCGCCGCCGGGGCGCCGCCCGCCGCAATCCAGTCCTATCTGCGGGTCATCGGCCGCCAGATCTCGGTCGGCAGCGACATTCGCGCCAGCGACGAGTTCGACATCATCGTCGATTACCGCCGCGCCGAAACCGGCGAGAGCGAAACCGGCAAGCTGCTCTATGCGGGACTGGTCCGCGGCGGCAAACCCAAATTGTCGATGATCGAATGGACCGTCGACGGCCGCACCCAATGGTATGAGGCGTCGGGCGTCGGTGTCCAGCGCGGCGGCATGGCGCGCCCGACCAACGGGCGCATCACCTCGACCTTCGGCATGCGCCGCCATCCGATCCTGGGCTATCGCCGGATGCACAGCGGCATCGATTTCGGCGGCGGCTATGGCGCCCCCATTTATGCGGTGACCGACGGCATCGTCACCATGGCGGGTCGCAACGGCGGTTACGGCAATTTCGTCAAGCTCAATCACGGGGGCGGCCTCGGCACCGGCTATGGCCATATGAGCCGCATTGCGGTGCGCCCCGGCCAGCGTGTCAGCCGCGGCCAGGTGATCGGCTATATCGGCTCGACCGGGCTGTCGACCGGCCCGCATCTGCACTATGAACTTTATCGCAACGGTCATGCGGTCAATCCCGCATCGGTCACCTTTGTCAGCCGCGCCCTGCTCGAAGGCAAGGCACTGGCCGATTTCCGCGCCCGCATCGCACAACTGACCGCCGTGGCCCCCGGCGCCGCGTTGACCCCGATGGCGGTCCGCGAGATCGAGGGGCCCAAGCTGGGCAGCCG